>JAZSFV010000285.1:0-3159 GCA_045532395.1 Acutalibacteraceae bacterium | reverse complement strand
TGCAAAATTATAATTTAGTGCAGAATGCAGAATGCAAAATGCAGAGTTTCGGGTCTGCGACGCTATTATGTTTGGGTGTGGGCTTTGCCCACCCGCAATTTTGCACTATGCACTATGCACTTTGCATTCAAATTATAATTTGTCTCTTTACTCAAAACATCATATTTTCAATAAATAAATCATTGAAATTGTCATCTGCTGATAAGTCTATATAATCTGCTTTATCTGTAATTTGTGTCAGGTCATTGTTTTCGCAGATGAATTTAACAAGCCCCTGCAAAGATGAGTTGTTAAGAGATACAAATTTATCTTTCAATTCTTCTGGCAAAAGACCTGTACTGACTGCGTTTTCAACGTTTATTCCGCCTGAAAAACCGCCTGAAACATACATTTTTTCAACGTGGTCAAAACTTATATTCTCATATTTTAAAAGAGTGTGTATTCCTGAAAAAATTGCAGATTTTGCAAGCTGATACTGTCTTATATCTTCTTGCGTTATGTAAACATCTTCAGTAAGCTGAAATTCTTCGCATTCCATAAATCCTGATTTGTCGATTTCTCCTGAAGAAAGAAGTTCTGCAATAATGTCAACAAGTCCTGTGCCACAAATTCCTTTTGCTTCTGTGTTGCCGATTACCCGGATTTTTCCTTTTGAATAGGAATGTATTGCACCGTCAGTGGCGCTCATTCCGCAGGTGATATCTGCCCCTTCAAAGCAAGGTCCTGCCGCAGCAGATGTGCAAAGAAATTTGTTTTCAGAAAAAAGAACAATTTCTGCATTTGTGCCAAGGTCAATGAGCAAATTGTATTTGTTTTTTTGGGGTTTGCCTGCAAGATTAAGCCCGGCGGTAATATCTGCTCCTATGAAAGAAGAAATGCATGGCAGAGAAATAATTTCTTTTATGCCATGGAATAAGTTTGGAGTTTCTCTTTTACTTTCAAGAAAAGCAGGAGTGTAGGGCGAAACTCCCAACGGGGTGGGGTCAATGCCGAAGAATATATGAAGCATCGTTGTGTTTCCTGCAACGTAAAGCTTTTCTGCATTGTGTGCGCCGAAAGATTCAACCATTACGTTTATTTTTTCAAGAAGCACATTTCTTATTTCTTCCACACCGTTATTTTTGCAGAATTCAATTCGTGACATTATATCTGCACCGAAAATATGCTGAGGGTTGTTTTTTGTAATTACTCTGATAATTTTCTTATCGTCGAGAGACACAAGAGCAAGGGCAAGGGTTGTTGTGCCGATATCAAGGGCGAAACAAGTGTTTTTTGTTAAGTGTGCCGTTTCTTCGCTTCCCGTTGCGGAAACAATCTCACCATTTTGCAAAGTTACAACTTCAATGTCGGACTTGATTCTGTATTGGCAGGAAAGCTCTTCTTTGCCGTTTACAAAAACCTTGCATTTTTTGCATAAGCCTTTGCCACCACATTCATGTGTGGTGGTTTTGTTGTTTTTTATTAAGATGTCAGAGAGTTTTTCGTTTTCTGCGGCAAAAAACAATTGGCCGTTTATTGTTACTTTTTTCATAAAACTCAACCTTCTTTTTCTGCTCTTGATTATACCACATATACGATTGAAAATAAAGAGTATTATTTATGTATAAAAATACAGTATTTTTGTGTTGATGGCGTAACAAATGTCGAAATTTGTTGACTTTATTCATCATGTTTGGTATCATCAAATAGTGGTAATTTCTATAGCGAAAACAAAAGGGAGATGATACGCAATGCTTAGAGTTGTTGTTTTTGTGGGAGATGCAGAAAAATCTCAGAAAATATTCAAGGTTGCCCAGGAAGCCGTAAAGAAAGTTAATGTCAAGTGTGAACTTTCTTATGCCAGGGATGCACAGAAAATTTCAGATAACCTTGAGATAACTTCTTCGTATTATGATGTTTATATTTTTAATGCACTTAACGAAGAGTGTGAAAAATTAGCAAGAAGAATAAGAAGCGTAAATCTTACTGCCACAATAATTTATATATCAGATGATAAAATGGAAAGCGTGCTTAATATAGTAAAATTCCGTCCCTCAAGAGTTATTTTCAGTAACGGAAAAGCATCGGAAATTATTGAAAGTATACGTTTTGCATGTTATGAACAGTTGCATTTTAAACCGTATTTTACTGTTAAAAGCAAAGAATCTGTTATGCGAATTCCTTACGACAGTATAAACTACTTTGAAAGCAGTCAGCGAAAGGTTACTGTCTGCACAAGAAAAAAAGCTTTTGAATTTTATGCCAAACTGAGCGATGTTCTTATGCTTTTGCCTCAGGACCAGTTTGTAAAGTGCCACCAGAGCTTTATTGTGAACCTTGCTAAAGTCAAGGAATTGGATAAAGTCAACCGCTCAATAAAAATGATTTCAGGCGAAGTAATTGAAATCAGCAAGAGTAATTATCAGCAGGTTGTGGCTCAGTATAACGAGTATACCGAAAGGTATTAATGGTCAGATTTGCAGAAAATTACATTTGCCTGCCCGATTATTACAAGATGATTGTAATTGACGGTTGAAAATGATATTCTTTGACTGCAGACGAAACAGGAAAGGGAGTAATGAAGATGTTTGATTTTAATGAGTTTAATTTTGATTTAGATGGTGACGGAGAACTTGACAGTTTTGTGACAAACATGGACACAGATGGTGACGGAACAGACGATCTGGTTCTCGCTGAAGTTGATACAAACGGTGACGGATTTGTAGATTCTATAGAAGTTCTTTCTGACGGAAGCGACCTTGAAACAGGTCTTCTCTATTCATCAATGGATACAGACGGCGACGGCATTATGGACACTCTTTTCATGAACAGTGACACAGACGGCAACGGCGTTGTTGATGCAAGATATATCGAAATCGACCATAACGGCGACGAAGTTGTTGACACAAGCTACGTTGAACTTGATACAGACGGTGACGGTCAGTTTGATATTTTGTATGTTGATGCTGACACAGACGGTGACGGCGTTATTGACATGTCTCATACACAGATAGACACAGACGGCGACGGCATTATGGACACAATTTATGCAGAAAGCGACCTTGATGGTAACGGCGGTGTAGACAGGGCTGTTATTAAAACTGACACAGACGGCGACGGTATTGTAGATGAATTTATACAGATGGATGACTTTAACGGCGATGGCGAGTTTGACAGCTT
>JAZSFV010000283.1:0-4074 GCA_045532395.1 Acutalibacteraceae bacterium | reverse complement strand
TGCAAAATTATAATTTAGTGCAGAATGCAGAATGCAAAATGCAGAGTTTCGGGTCTGCGACGCTATTATGTTTGGGTGTGGGCTTTGCCCACCCGCAATTTTGCACTATGCACTATGCACTTTGCATTCAAATTATAATTTTTCACTTGTATAACTTTGCACCGTTTTCTCTTTCTGACGGTGCGAATTTTATATATTTATCTGTGTGCTTATACAACAGAACTTTGGGTGAATCGCTGATTATTTCTTTTGAATTAAGAGATAAATTCAGGAATTTCTTTTTTCCTTTCACAGAACTTCTGCATATAAGTGTTGTAATGGTAAAAACTGCCACAATCAGCAGAAAAATCCATATCTCCTCAAGGAAAACTCCTGTCACCAGACCACCAAGCACAAGCGCGCCAAGAAAAATCTCAATACACCACAAAGGCAACGACATAAGAAAACTGTAAAGCTTATATTTTTTCTTATCCTTTTCATCGTGGAAATCGTAACTATCTGCAGCTTTTCCGTTTACCGTAATAATGCTCATTACAACATCTTTATGGTATAAAAAGAGATTTTCATCAAGTTCTACACGAAAAAGTGAACCTGATTCAATCACAGCATCTGTGTTCAGAAGAAGCCTCGGCACACGAACCCAATGGTCTCTTACGTCATCTTCGTCATACATTTCTGAACGACATATCTGTGATGATTCTCCTCGCATCTTGAAAACACGAAGTTTTTCACCTTCGGGAATTTCAATTTTTGTTTTTCCGCCTGCGGTGATTACTGTGCTGTCTTCACAAAAACGCACAGCCACATCACAGGCAAGGTTGTTTTCAATAACAATCTTTTTCATTTTTGCCCCCAAAAAAAGGAACGATTTCATGTCGTTCCTTTTTCTTTTCAAATCACCTTATGCAAACAATTTTGCAAAAAAGCTATAAATACTTCCCTCTTTATAAAGATTGTGAGTACTTGATTTCACCTTGTGATTTTCCACAAGAACAGTATCAAACTCCCCTATTCCGCCTGATCTTTCAGTTATGAGAACGTGGTTATTGTCTCTTGTATCATATCTGAATCCGCAACGCAGATTATCAACAACTGAATTGAATTTATCCGCCTTAAATGCAACTTCTCTGTGACCTGCTTCTGAATACCAATAGCAGAAGCAATTATCATAAATTGAAGATATGCTTCCCGTAGTTACGAATGCATTGCAGAATTGGTCACTGTAGCAGAAATTATAGATATTGTTTCCACCCTCGTCATAAAATCCTGCACTGTTTTCGTAGTCAGTATAATCAGAATAATAAAGCGGATGAATATTTGTAAGAGAATTTGCAGATGTCTTTAAATGAAATCCGATAAACACGTTGCCGATTCTCATGTTTGTAAAAGTATTATCCCAACCTTCTACAACAACACCGATTGAGTTTGTGCCACCTGTGCCGATAATATTAACATCGTTTATATCTGCATCAGATGAGCCGCTGTTTGCACCGTATTTGATATGGATGCCAACAATTACGTTTTTCATGGAAACTTCTCTTATAGCAGTTTCTCTGCCGCTTTCAATTGTGGCACCGTTTGTGATTCCGCTACCGTCAAGCACACCGCCCGTGAGAGAATAATTGCTGCCCACTGTGTGGGTATCATTTTTTGCATCTTTACCGCCAAGACGGATAAGCGCCTCGCCTTCAAAATCAGATGAAGCTCTTATTACGGCATAATTTGAAAGCTGCAAATCAACGCTTTTTCTCGGGTCTGCCGGAGTGTTGATAGGATGACTTATAAGGTAAACTCCGTCAGGGAAATAGATTGTTCTGTTGGGGTTTGCGTCTATAAGCGCCTGCAAATCATCAGCAACATCAGTCTTACCATCAGCCTTGATTGTGTCTGTAACAACAACATATCCAAGGGCTGAACCATCAACAGAAACAGGATTTACCGCTGCTTTTTCTGCGTTTTCAGTTTTAACTTCTACTCCTGTTTCAAGAGAATCTATAAGTTCAAGACTGTTAGCAGATGAAAATGGTGCATATTCCATTTCTACTTTGGTTGTGTTGCTCAAAAGTGATAAAGTGAAAACACATATCAGCGCAACAGAAAGTATTATGACGATTTTCTTTTTCATCTCTTAAAAACCTCTCATTTTCTTAAGGTCACGGTAGTTGATGAGTTTTATGCCGAGAGATTCAATGTGCTGTTTTGTTTGGGGATCTTTGAAAAGTTCGTATTCCCACACACGTCTTTCCCATGCACCTGTTGTACCTTTAAGGTCATCTGTGGGAAGTGCAGGATGAACGTAGGTTTCTGTAACACCGGGTTCGAATGTACGATAAAATTCGTAGATATATTCTCTGAAGTTTTCAAAGCTGTCTTTCTGGGGACCGTCCCAATGGCTGGGAAGAAGGAAGTCCGGCATAGCAATTTTAAGGCTCTGACCAAGCTGTGTCATACCGCCGATAAACTGCTCGATAAGTTCTTTCGGAACATGGATTGCAAGCATATCGTTTGTAAACTGTGCGTCAGTAAACTGCATGGGGAAACGGAAAGGAAGACCGTATTTACCTGCAATTTCAAGCGTTGCCTGAAGAAGTTCAAATCTGCCTGTTTCAATGCCGTAGAGTGAGCCCATATGGTTGTCCATATGTGACGGATTATCAAGGCCTAAAACCTTAAGTCTTCTTATCTGTGCTTCAATTTCACCTTTAACTTCTTCTACATCGCAATTCTTTTCAAAATCGTCACTTTCGTGATAGAAGAAACCTTCTTCGTCACGCATAGAATCTGTGTTTGATGTGTTTACGGGAGCCCATCTGTATTTGCTCCATTCGCTTGTTGTTGTAAGATGAACGCCAATTGCAAGTTCGGGATTCTGCTTTGCAAACTGTGCAGCTTCAGGCGCCCATGCGCAAGGTGCCATAATTGTTGAAGATGTGATTTTGCCTTCTTTAAGAAGTTCCATAACTGCAAGGTTTGAACCTCTGCACATGCCGAAATCGTCTGCGTTAATAATTAAGTATTTATCCATTTTCTATTCCTCCTTTGGAACATTTATTGATAGTTTAATTATAATTGTAAATATACCCAATGTCAACAAAATGTTATCCGCAACCAAATAAACTTAATAATAATACACATAGATGTTGAAAACGTTTCAAAAGTGTGATATAATTTTGTCATACTTAATTTCAATGTTTTCAGGAGGAAGAATTATGGCTAAATGGATTAACGGAAAAACAGTAATCATCACAGGTGCTTCAAGCGGTATCGGCAAAATGCTTGCAGAAAAGCTTATCAAAGAACAGAACTGTAAAGTTATCGGCGTTGCAAGAAGCGAAGCTAAAATGATTAAATTTACAGAAGAACTTGGTGAATACGCAAAGCAGTTTTCTTACAAACTCTTTGACGTTTCAAGCTACGACAACTGGCAGAATTTCCACGATTATCTCGTAGAAAACAACATCAAACCCGATGTTCTTATCAATAACGCCGGTGTTCTTCCCCGTTTCGACAGACTTGTAAACTACACTAAAGAAGAAATCGACGAATCAATCAACATCGACTTCTATTCAGCAGCATATTCTTCAAAAATTATGCTTCCCCTTCTCCTTAAAAGCGAAACTCCTGCAATTGTAAACGTTGCTTCTTCTACAGCACTTATGGCTCTCGGCGGAACTTCAATGTATTCAGCAAGCAAAGCTGCAGTTAAAGGTCTTACAGAAGCTATGCGTGAAGAAATGCGTGGTGAAGCATATATCGGCCTTGTTTGCCCCGGCTTCACAAAAACTGATATTTTCAGAAATCAGGGCGAAACAAACGGCATGGACCTTATCAACAACGCCGGCGTTCTTCCCCGTTTTGACAGACTTGTAAACTATACTAAAGATGAAATCGATGAATCAATCAATATCGACTTCTACTCAGCAGCATATTCTTCAAAAATTATGCTCCCTCTCCTCCTCGAAAGCGAAACTCCCGCAATTATTAACGTTGCTTCTTCAGCAGCACTTATGGCTCTCGGCGGAACATCAATGTATTCTGCAAGTAAAGCCGCAGTCAAAGGTCTTACAGAAGCTA
>JAZSFV010000010.1:0-3159 GCA_045532395.1 Acutalibacteraceae bacterium | reverse complement strand
TTGATGTCATGTTCATTCACCTTATTTTGCATCGTTAACACCAAACACGTCTCCGCATTCAGGGCAGAATTTCGGAGGATTTTTTGGGTCTTCAGGCTTCCAACCGCATTTATCGCACTGATAAAGAGGAGCACCTGCAGGTTTCTTTGAGCCACAGTTGGGGCAGAATTTACCCTTATTCACTGCACCGCATACACAAGTCCAGCCTTCTGCTTCTGCAGGTCTGGGAGCACCGCATTCGGAGCAGAATTTGCCGTGACAAACTGCACCGCAACTGCATTTCCATGAATCTGCAGGAGAAGTTGCAGGCTGTTGTACAGGCACCTGAGCCTGTTGCTGCTGTCCCATTGCAAAAAGATTCTGTGCGTTCATTCCGCCACCTGCCTGAGCCGCAAAGCCCATGCCCATAAAGCCTGTCATAGCACCGCCTTGGTTGTTTGCAGCGTCCTGCATAGCCTGAGCCTGAGCGCCTACAAGATGTGCACCTGCCATAGTGGGATTACGGAAAACTGCGTTTCTCTGCAGTTCTTTAATCATGTCTTCGTCTTCTTTAGGTGCTGTTACTGAATTCACACCAAATGACCAGACTTTGATACCGCGCATTTCTGTCCATTTCTGTGACAAAACTTCGTTGAGTGCATCTGCAATTTCAACTGTGTGACCGGGAAGTGCACTGTAACGCACACCCATTGCAGAAATTTTTGCAAACGCGGGCTGAAGAGCAGTCATAAGCTCTGTTTTAAGCTGTGAATCAATTTCACTTCTTAAGTATTCGTCGCTTACGTTACCGCAAACGTTTGTATAGAACTTAATGGGGTCAACAATTTTGTAGGAATATTCACCGTTGCAACGGATTGCAATATCAATATCAAGACCGATATTATTATCAACTACTCTGAAAGGAACAGGGTTTACAGTACCATATTTATTGCCCATAATTTCTTTTGTGTTGAAATAGTAGACTCTCTGGTCCTTGCCTGTATCTCCTCCGAAAGTAAATCTCTTACCTACGGCTTTGAATGTTTCTTTGATTGAATCACCGAGACTGCCTGCAAAGATACTGGGTTCTGTTGAAGAATCATAAGTAAATTCACCGGGTTCAGCACAAACTTCAACTACCTTGCCCTGTTCAACGATAATCATACACTGACCGTCTGCAACAGCAATGCCTGAACCGTTTGAAATGATGTTGTCGCTTCCTTTTGTGTTTGATGAACGTCCGCTTACACGCTTCTGTCCTTTCACCATAAGCACATCGTTTTCAATTGATTCGCAGTAGAAAAACTCTTTCCACTGGTCAGCCAATACTCCGCCGACCGCTCCTGATCCTGCTTTAATAAGTCCCATAAATATTCTCCTTTATTAAAAAGATTTACAATTTCATTTTATCACTATAAATATAAAAAATCAATAAGTGAACATTTACAAATAAAGAAAAAAATGTTAAAATAATACGTGAGGTGAATGTAAATGAATATTGAAAAAATTCTTTCTTTTGTTGACCATACTTTGCTTTCCCCTGCCGCTACATGGGAGGAAATCAAGGCAATTTGCGACGATGGTATAAAATATAAAACCGCATCTGTATGTATTCCCCCATGCTATGTCAAACAAGCAAGCGAACATGTTAAAGGTCAGGTCAAAATATGCACAGTTATCGGATTTCCGAATGGTGCAAACACGCCTGAAGTGAAAGCATGTGAAACAAAAAATGCCATTGAAAACGGTGCAGATGAAATCGACATGGTAATTAACATCGGCAACCTGAAAGACGGACTTTTTGACGATGTGCTTAATGAAATCAAGCTTATAAAATCTGTATGCAAAGATAAAGTGCTTAAAGTTATTATTGAAACCTGTCTTTTGACTGACGAAGAAAAAATCAGAATGTGCGAAATTGTTTCGCTTTCTGGTGCAGATTTCATCAAGACTTCAACCGGTTTTTCAACTGGCGGTGCAACATTTGACGACATTGCACTTTTTGCAAAGCACGTTGATAAAAGAGTTAAAATCAAAGCTGCCGGCGGAATCAAAACTCTCGACGATGCAGAAAAATTTATTGCCCTTGGTGCAACAAGGCTGGGCACAAGCAGAATTGTTAAAATCGTTAAAGATACACCTGTTGAAGAAAATACGTATTGATTATCGATATGTAAACATATCGCAAACAAAATCAAACAAAAAAAAATCCCCGTACCACTTGTACGGGGATTAATTATTTAATTAACTCAGATAGCGTTGATGATGAGCTTGGGAACTATAACTACGAGATAATCATAGAAAAGTTTTGCGAATCTGTAGATGAAGTTGAAAATCTGTGCAATACCTGTTGTTACATAGTCTGTGGGAAGTTCAGCTGTATCTTTTGCTTCGCCTTCAGTTGTCTTCTTGATTGCATAAGTATCAACAAGTTCTTTTTCGCCTGTTTCATAATTAACTGCATAAGCATTGTAAACAAGTCTGCCGCCCTGGATTTCTACTGTTGAGAAGATACCACGGTCGCCGATATCACGCTGTGAGAAGCATGTATTAACGATGTTTGAATCGAATACGCTGTCAAATACATAGTCATTGATTGAATATGTTTTTGTACCTGCAGTACCGGGGAGAATGTGGCAAGCGCCATCGGGGTCAACTGCAAATGTTGTTTCAACACCGTTGAACATTTCTGTTACGTATGTTACGTCTTCAACAAGTTTGTCGCCCTTAACCTGATTTGTTCTCATATAAACGTGGTCGTGACCAGCCATTACAAGGTCAATATCAAGTTCATCAAAGATGGGAAGAAGCTGTTCTCTCATGATGATTGTATCGGGTTTGATAAGGTTTTTACCTGCTGAATAAAGAGCTCTGTGCATAAGAACGATTTTCCACTGAGCGTCTGATGAATTCATTTCGTTTTTAAGCCAGTTAATCTGCTGGATTGTCATGGGATACATATCGTTTGTGTTGAGAACTACGATATGTGCGTTGCCGTAATCAAATGCATAGTACACGCCTTCTGCTCTGATACATTCTTCGGGAGCAGCATCAAGGTTAAACATACTGTCAAACCAAGAGTGGTTTACTTTGTTTGTAATGTTACCGTCGTGGTTACCTGCAACAGGAGCAATAGTAAGTTCTGAATTTGCGAAATTGAAATTATCGAAATTCCAGTCC
>JAZSFV010000026.1:0-5113 GCA_045532395.1 Acutalibacteraceae bacterium | reverse complement strand
AGAAATTCTCTCTGCTCAAGAAGTTACAATGACAGAAATGCCTATCGAAGAAGCAAAGAAAATCGGTGCAATGGCTCTGTTCGGTGAAAAATACGGCGATGTTGTAAGTGTTGTAAGAGCTGGTGAATACTCAACGGAGCTTTGTGGCGGTACTCACGTTTCTTCAACAGGTAACCTTGGTCTTTTCAAAATTGTAAGCGAATCTTCAGTTGCAGCAGGTGTAAGACGTATTGAAGCAGTAACAGGTAATGGTGTACTTGAATTCATTACAAAGAAACTTTCACTTATCGCTAACACTGCAGAAACACTTAAACTTGCAAATGTGAACGACCTTGACAAGCGTGCAGAAAGTGTAATGGCTGAAATGAAAGATAAAGACAGAGAAATTTCAAGACTTTCATCAGAACTTTCTTCAATCAAAGCAAACAGCCTTTCTTCATCAGCAAAAGATGTTGCAGGTGTTAAACTTATCGCAACAATCGTTGAAGATATGTCTGCAGACGACCTTCGCTCAATGTGTGAAGCTCTTCGCGATACAAGTGAAGATGCAGTTATCGTTGTTGGTAATAAGAATAAAGAAAAAGGTAACATCAACTTTGCTTGCGGTTGTGCTAAAGGTGCAATTGCAAAAGGCATGAACGCAGGTAACATTGTCCGCGAAGTTGCAAAACTTGCAGGCGGTTCAGGTGGCGGACGTCCTGATTTCGCTATGGCAGGAGGTAAAGATATTTCAAAGGCAGAAGATGCTATAAACGGTGTTGAAGCAATCGTTACTTCAATGGCTAAATAAGGAGATTTGATTATGGATTGTTTGTTTTGTAAAATAGCTTCAGGTGATATTCCGTCAAAGAAAGCTTATGAAGATGAACTTGTATACGCTTTCCACGATATCGACCCTCAGGCACCTGTACACATACTTATTATCCCTAAAAAACATATTGCATCTGCAGATGAAGTTACTTCTGAAAACAGTGCAGTTGTTGCACATATTTTTGAAGTAGCCGCAAAACTTGCTAAAGATAACGGATTATCTGCAAATGGTTACAGAATCGTAACCAACATCGGTGAAGCAGGCGGTCAGACAGTAAAACATCTTCATTTTCACCTTATGGGCGGAAGAAACTTTACATGGCCTGCAGGCTGATTTAATCTAACCATTATCGGAGCTGAAATAAAATGAAAAAGAGACCGCTTGGATTTATAGGCGCAATATTTTTCATAACCATGGTCGTGCTGTCACGTTTTGGTTTTGAAAAATCATTATATATTCTGCCTGTATTTATCATCGCGGTCTTTTTCGTTTTCTTGAAACAAAATAATTTAAAATACTTTGCAATTTTTACTTCCTCTGTATTATGTGCGTGTATAATTTTTTATACTGCAAATCTTAATTTCACTACGAACGAACGTTACTTTTCAGGCAAAGAAGTAGAAGTTGAAGGCGTGCTTTGTGAAAGACCATATTTTAATGGTAAATACGTGTTTTATATTGAAACTGATAAAGTCAATTCAGAAGATGTTTCTATGAAAATCAGGGTTAATTCTTTGTCTTTACCGGAGAATGCTACTCTTTACAACAAAGTAAAACTCAAGGCTAATTTATTTAAAGTAAGCTCACTTGATTCAACTGCATATTATAAAGCAGACAAAATTACACTTATAGGTTCATGTGTTGATGGTACACTTGAGTTTTCAGAAAACGATAATAAACCGTTTGAATATTATCTTCTGTCATATAAAAACAAGCTTGTTGATGCAGTTTATGATATATTGCCAAACGATGTCGGTGGCTTTATAATCGGTATTACATATGGTGAAAAAGATTTTATGTCAACAGAATTACTTGCACAATCAAGAATTACCGGTGTATCTCACATTCTTGTTGTTTCGGGTTTACATCTGGCAATCTGGATAGGCTTTATTTATGCGGTGTTTAAGAAAGTGTTTGGCATTAAAATATCATGTTATATTTCTCTTGTTTTTATTGTGTTGTTTATGGCTTTTATGGGCTTTACACCCTCTGTCGTAAGGGCGGGTGTTATGATGGCTTTTACCTTTATTGCACGGCTTTACGGAGAAAAAGTCGATTCTCTCAATACTCTTGGGATTGCTGCGCTAATATTGACAATTTTCTATCCATTTTCAGTATATAATGTCGGCACAGTGTTTTCCTTTGCTTCAGTTTTAGGAATACTTCTTATGAATGAATATGTCCGTCCTGCAACTGATGCTTTGATTCTTCGCATAAAATCTGTTGTGTCACGAAAGATAGTTTACTATTTTGTGTCTGCTGTTATGGTGTCGCTTTCGGCGCAGATTTTCACTTTTCCGGTTTCTGTACTTTATAATATTGAATTTTCTTTCCTTAGTGTAGTTACTAATCTTGCTATTTCTCTATTTACAACAACTGCCATGGTTTGCGGTGGTTTCGGAAGTTTTCTTCTTTGTCTGTGTCCGAATTTTGTTTTGACTAAAATTGTTTTTGGCTCTTCTATAATTTTCTCTAAACTGATTATTACAATTATTCAGGTGTTATCAACTTTTGATAATTTATATAAGAATGTTTCGACTATGGAAAACTATCTGTTGCTGATAATTGTATTATTTCTTTTGGCCTTACTTGTATTTACAAACATCAGCAGCAAGAGAAAAGTTATGATTTTCTCATTGTTTCTTGTTCCGACGATACTGATTTCAAACCTGATACCTGCTATTTACAGAACTGTTTATGTTGAGTTTGCAGTAATAGATGTAGGCGAAGGAATGTGTGTCACATTTACAAATGATAAAGAAACAGTTATGTTTGGTTGTGGTGGCGACCGCTATTCCGTAGGGGAAATTACAGAATATCTGAATCAAAGAAAAGTTGAAAACATAAAAGCACTTTATCTGCCTGTGGACAGAAATGCGACCCTAACAAACAACGCCCGTGTTTTATGTAAAGAAATGAATGTGGAATCTGTTGTAACATCGGCAGAATATAAATTTTCTTATTTGTCTGAAAATGTGACTTCAGCAGATGCTATTGCGGCAACATATTTTGACGGCAGACTGAAAATTGATTATTTCACAGAGAAAAATTGTTCTTATGCATTGGCGACAGTTGGCGATAAAAGGATTCTTATAAATTTTTATGGTAATTTAAATGAAGAATCTTTGCCACAATGTTGTATTAACCCCGATATTTATGTTACAATGTATTCAAATACGTATAAAACTGAATTCAATTCTTCGCAGATGTATATAATTTCAAATGAATATTCTGTTTCTGTGCCAGCAAGCGCAAAGAATGTTCATTTCACTTTAAATGATAATACATATATTAAAGCGATAAAAGTTTAAGGAGTTATGTTATGCCTGAAATTTTTGAAACTGACATAAAACTTCATATAAAGTCCGGCGAATTTTCAAACGGGTATTTTATTTATGGCAACGAGCCATATCTGAAAGAATTTTACGCAGGTAAAATAATTGAAAAATCTGTCAATAAGGACTTTGCTATGTTTAATCTTCATGTTTTTGACGGAAGCGAAGTAGACCTTAATGACGTTGCTGCTTGTTGTGAGTCTTTGCCTATGATGGACGAGCATAGTTGTGTAGTTGTAAAAGACTACAGGTTTGATAAAATGAGCGAAGATGAAAGAAAGCAGATTGAAGAAATAATTTCTGATTTGCCTGAAACTACAGTGCTTGTTTTCTGGATGCAGAATGTTGAAGTTGATGCTAAAAAGAACGAGAAATGGAAAAAAATTCTCACATTGATGAATAAGTATATAAGTACAATTTCTCTCGATAAAAAAACACGTTCAGCGCTGGTTAAACTTCTTATGTCAGGTGCTAATAAACGTGATTGCACTTTGTCTTCACAAAACGCAGATTACCTTATAAATCTTGTGGGTGACGACATGAATAATCTGCTTAATGAGCTTGAAAAACTGTGTTTCTTTGCCGATAAGGGTGAAATTACAAAGCAACACATTGACACTTTGGCAGTAAGGTCAGTTTCTGCAAGAGTTTTCGACCTTGCTACTGATATTGTACAGGGCAGAAACGAAAAAGCCTTTGAAGTGCTTAAAACGCTCATTTCACAAAAAGAAGAACCAATAAATATCAACAGCCAGCTTATTAATGCTTATGTTGATATTTACAGAGCGAAGGTGTTTCTTGCTTCAGGCGATAAGGCGGATGGTGCAGCCAAATATTATAATTACCAGAATAAAACTTTCAGGCTTAATAATGCCGCAAGAGACGCATCAAAAATTGATATTGCATCAATAAGAGTTTGTCTTGAAATTCTTGCAAATGCAGATACAAAACTTAAAAGTTCATCTGTAAATAAATCGCTTATTTTAGAAGAAACTATTGTAAAACTCATTTTAGCCGCAAATGGTGAAAGGGTAACATTATAATGATTAAAATTAAAGAAGCAGTTATAGTTGAAGGTAAATATGATAAAATTAAACTTTCTTCAATTATTGATGCACCTATTGTCACAACCGACGGGTTCGGCATTTTCAAAGATAAAGAAAAACAGAAATTTATAAGAAGTCTTGCTGAAAAAAGGGGAATCCTGATTCTGACAGATAGTGACTCTGCAGGTTTTATGATTCGCTCTTTTCTTGGAGGAAGTATAAAAAAAGAATACATAAAACATGCATATATTCCTGAATTGTTCGGCAAGGAAAAAAGAAAAATTCAGGCATCTTCAGAAGGCTTGCTAGGTGTAGAAGGTGTGGCTGATGACGTTATTATAAAAAGCCTTGAACGCGCAGGAGTTACAACAGAAAAATCTGATTGTGAAAAAGAACTGATTACGAAACTTGATTTGTACGAAGATGGCTTTTTCGGTACAGATAAATGTACTGAAAAAAGAAAGCAATTACTAGATAAAGTTTCTTTGCAGTGAAAACTATCTACAAATTCAGTGGTTAAGGTGCTTAATATATTTATGACTAAAGAAGAAGATAAAAATATAGTAAAGGAGATTGAAGAAGATTTATGAGAGTAGGTCACGGATAGGATGTTCACAGATTATTTGAAAACAGAAAATTAATTTTCGGCGGTGTTGAGATTGAATATGAAAAGGGCTTACTCTGACATTCCGACGCCGATG
>JAZSFV010000259.1:0-4951 GCA_045532395.1 Acutalibacteraceae bacterium | reverse complement strand
GCTACGATCCGACTTCATTCACGATGACCTTTGTTTTGAAGAAGGTCGTGCAATGAAAGCCTATGCATGTGGTGAAGAGGGAAGTAAGGAAACTTTGGAATTTCTTCACGGCAGATGTGAAAAACTTCTCAAAAAATATTTTGCATTCTAATTTTAGGAGTAAAAACTTATGGCTGAATTTATACTTTCTGCTTTCTCAGACGAAGCAGGCGGCGGCATACTTGAACAGATTGCCGCACTTAAAAGAAACGGACTTACACATACTGAACCCCGCGGTCTTGACCACGGAAACATTTCAGAATATACTGCAGAACAGTGCAAGGAACTGAGAAAAATTCTTGATGACAACGGCATCGGAGTTTCTGCTATCGGTTCACCTTTCGGCAAAATCAACATTGAAGATGATTTTGAACCTCACTTTGAACTTTTCAAAAGAAATGTTGAAAATGCCTGCATTCTGGGTACAGATAAAATCCGTATGTTCAGTTTCTTCTTCAACGAAAATCAGAAGCAGGAAAATTTCCGCGATGAAGTTTTTGAAAGACTTGAAAAATTCGCTGATTATTCTTTGAAATCAGGCATCTGGTGCTGCCACGAAAACGAAAAAGATATTTACGGCGATATTGCGGAACGTTGCCTTGATATTTACAAAACTTTCGAAGGCAAAATCAAAGGTGTGTTTGACCCTGCAAACTTTATTCAGTGCGGTGTTTCTATTATCCCTGCATACGAAATGCTTAAGGATTACATTGAATACATGCACGTAAAAGACTGTTTGTTTGAAACAGGCAAAGTTGTTCCTGCAGGTAAAGGCGACGGATGTATTGCAGAACTTTTAAAACGCTTTAACGAAAAAGACGGTGACCGAATCCTTACTCTTGAACCCCACCTTACTGTTTTTGAAGGTCTTAAAGACCTTGAAGGTGAAGGTGGCACTGCAGACCAGCTTAAAGATGACTTCACTTATCCGAGCCAGGCTGCTTCTTTTGATGCTGCTTCAGATGCTTTGCATGAAGTTTTGTCACAAATCTGAACGAGGTATTAATTATGTTACTTAAATTAAAAGAAAAAAAAGACTGCGCCTTTGATATGATTGCCCTGGGCGAAGTTATGTTAAGACTTGACCCGGGCGATATGAGAGTTAAAAACGCCCGCTCATTCAGAGTATGGGAAGGCGGCGGAGAATACAACGTTGCCAGAGGGCTCAGAAGATGCTTTTCTATGAAGACCGGTGTTGTGACTGCTTTTGCGGATAACGAAATCGGCAGACTCTGCGAAGATTTCATTCTTCAGGGCGGAGTTGACACTTCAATGATTAAATGGGTACCTTACGACGGAATCGGCAGAAAGGTCCGTAACGGGCTTAACTTCACTGAAAGAGGCTTCGGCATACGCGGTGCTGTCGGCGTTTCTGACAGAGGAAATACTGCTGCTTCTCAGCTCAAGCCCGGCGATATTGACTGGGAATATATTTTCGGCACACTCGGTGTACGTTGGCTTCATACAGGCGGTATTTTTGCCGCACTTTCAGAAACAACTGCAGAGGTTGTTATCGAAGCAGTTAAAACGGCAAAGAAATACGGCACTATCGTTTCTTATGACTTAAACTACCGTCCGTCACTCTGGAAAGACATCGGCGGAAAAGAAAAAGCACAGGAAGTCAACAAAGAAATTGCAAAATACATCGACGTTATGATTGGTAATGAAGAAGATTTCACCGCTTGCCTCGGCTTTGAAATTGAAGGCAACGATGAAAACCTTAAAGAATTAAACCTTGACGGCTATGTAAAAATGCTTGGCGAAGTTTGTAAAACTTACCCCAACTTCAAGGTTATTGCAACAACACTTCGTACAGTTAAAACAGCTTCAATAAACGACTGGAGTGCTATCTGCTACGCTGACGGCAAGGTTTATAACGGGCTTAATCTTCCCGGACTTGAAATTTACGACAGAGTGGGCGGCGGAGATTCATTTGCGTCAGGCCTTATCTACGGTCTTATGACTTATGACGACGCTCAGGTTGCCGTTAACTATGGCGTTGCACATGGTGCATTTGCTATGACAACACCCGGCGATACTTCAACTGCTTCTCTTAAGGAAGTTGAAAACATCATCGGCGGCAAAGGTGCACGAGTAGCAAGATAAAATATTTATTTTCACGGAGGAAAACAAAATGAAAAACTATAAATTCGTTTCACTTCTTATGGATAAACACGAATATCCTGAAGAAGCAAAAAAAGTAATTTCAGATGCTTTCGATAAAATCATCGCAAGCGAAAAAGCAAACAAAATCTATGAATCAATCAGAGTGGATTATTTTAAGAAAAACAAGAATTTCGACAAATTCTCTGATAAAACAAAAGCTCTTTCAGAAGAAATCGGCGTTCATATTTATATTGTAAACCTTGTAATTCTTCTCGGTTGCACAGAAGCACTTCTTAAGAAATATAAGAAAGAAAATATCGATGAAGAAATTTTCTGGGATTCAATGATTGACCTTAAGGTTAAAATGATTGAATGCAAAGAAAACTACGATATGTACGGCACATTCGTTGAAGGTTGGTTTAACGGATTTTACCAGATGAGAAGATTCAAAGTAGGCAGATTTGAATATGACCTTGCAAATTTCGGTTGCAGCGAATTCACAATTGCAGGCGAAACAATCAAAGACGAAGAATTCTGTCTCGGCATGCATATCCCCTCTCACTGCGGCAGTCTTTCAATGGATGTAAGACTTGATTCATACAAAAAAGCATATAAATTCTTCCGTGATAAATTCGGTGACAAAAAATATATGTACATCGTTTGCGGCTCATGGCTTCTTTATCCCGATAACGATAAAATCCTTCCTGCAAACTCAAACACAGTAGATTTCCTCTACGACTTTGAACCCCTTAACGTTACAACAAAATACGATTTCGGTGACCAGTGGAGAGTTTTCGGCGTTCAGTATGACGATAAACCCGTATCTGAACTTCCCAGAAACACTTCAATGCAGAGAGCATTTGCTGAATGGTTGGAAAAAGGCAACAAAACAGGTAGTGCTTACAGTATCCTTGTTTTCGATGGTGAAAAAATTCTCACAAGACAGAAGTAATTCTGAGCATCTTGTTTGTACGTTTTACCATATTGACAAAAGGCTTATTTCAAGGTAAAATATTATTGTAAAAGTTATTCATTCTGTGTGACTGACGGATTAGGTGGAAAACATCGTGAAGCATGGAATGACTTTAAGCCGACCGTCTGGGCAATCCTCGTCACACGTGGATTGCCCTTTATTGTTTTTTTAGCACATTTTTGAAAGGATGATGTCAGATGTACGAATGCTGGAACGGATTTAAAGAAGGCAAATGGCAAAACGAAATCAATGTACGTGATTTCATTCAGACTAACTATACTCCTTACGAGGGAGATTCATCTTTCCTCGCAGGACCCACCAAAAGAACAACAGATTTGATGAACAAGCTCAACACACTTCTTACTATTGAAAAACAGTACGGCGGTGTGCTTGATATTGACACAACTACTGTTTCTTCTCTTACAAGCTACAAACCTGGCTATCTTGATAAAGATAATGAAATTATCGTAGGCTTGCAGACTAACCGCCCTCTTAAAAGAGGCGTTAACCCCTTTGGCGGTATCAGAATGGCAAGACAGGCTTGTGAAGCATACGGGTATAAACTTTCAAGCAAAATTGAAGATGAATTCCAGTTCAGAACAACACATAATGACGGTGTTTTCAGAGCATACAGTGAAGAAATGCGTCTTGCACGTAAATCAAGCATTATCACAGGTCTTCCTGATGCATACGGCAGAGGCAGAATCATTGGTGACTACAGACGTGTGGCTCTCTATGGTATTGACCGCCTTATTGAAGAAAAGAAAAAAGATAAGGCTCATATTGCACAAGAAGAATCAATGAACTATGCAACTGTAAGACAGCTTGAAGAACTCTTCCAGCAGATTACTTTCCTCGGCAAGATGAAAGAAATGGCTGAAATGTACGGTTTTGATATAAGCCGTCCTGCAACAAACGCAAAAGAAGCAGTTCAGTGGCTTTACTTCGGCTACCTTGCAGCAATCAAAGAACAGAACGGTGCTGCTATGAGCCTTGGCAGAACTGCAACATTCATTGATATTTACATTGAACGCGACCTTAAAGCAGGTATTCTTACAGAAGAAGAAGCACAGGAAATTATGGATGATTTCGTTATGAAACTTCGTATGGCAAGACATCTGAGAACACCTGAATATAACGAGCTTTTCGGCGGAGACCCCATGTGGATTACTGAAGCAGTCGGCGGTATGGGTGAAGACGGCAGAACTCTTGTTACTAAAAACAGTTACAGAATTCTCAACACTCTTTACAACTTAGGCTCTGCTCCCGAACCCAACCTTACAATCCTCTGGTCAGAAAATCTTCCTGAAAACTTCAAGAAATTCTGCTCAAAAGTGTCAATCGATACTGACTCAATTCAGTATGAGAACGACGATGTTATGCGTCCAATCTACGGCGACGATTACGCTATAGCTTGTTGTGTATCTGCTATGAAGGTCGGTAAGCAAATGCAGTTCTTCGGCGCTCGCTGTAACCTTGCAAAGCTTCTTCTCATTGCTATCAACGGCGGTTATGATACAACAAGCGGTATTCACATCGGACCTCAGATGCCCGTTTTAAGCGGCGACAAGCTCGATTATGACGAGGTTATGGAAAGATTTGATATCTACATCAAGTGGTTGAGCAATCTTTATGTTAACACAATGAACATCATCCACTATATGCATGATAAATACGCTTATGAAAAGACTTAGATGGCTCTTCACGATACTCAGGTTGAGCGTTTCATGGCTTTCGGCATTGCAGGTCTTTCGGTTGTTGCCGATTCACTCAGCGCAATCAAGTTTGCAAATGTTAAGCCCATCAAGGATTCAAAGGGGTTCATTTCCGAAT
>JAZSFV010000092.1:0-2952 GCA_045532395.1 Acutalibacteraceae bacterium | reverse complement strand
TTACTTAAATCAGAATATGAATTAAAAATCTAACAGGAGGTGCATTTAAGTTTTGATTAAAACATCAATATTTGTAATTGCCATTGTTATTTCAGTGCTTGTGGCTCTTGCAATTGGTGTTGCGATTGGTATCATCTACCGCAAAAAGGTTGCTGAATCAGCTATCGGCTCTGCTCAGCAGGAAGCTACCAGAATTCTTAACGAAGCAATTTCAAAAGCTGAGTCAAAGAAAAAGGAAGCTATCCTTGAAGCAAAAGACGAGATTCATAAGCAGCGTACGGAAGCTGAACGTGAGAACCGCGAACGTCGCAGTGAGCTGCAGCGACAGGAACGCAGACTCGTTCAGAAGGAAGAAAGCCTTGATAAGAAAATCGAGAATATCGAAAAGAAAGAAGAAACTCTCGCTTCAAAAATCAAGGACGCTGAACTTAAAGCGGAAGAAATTGAAACAATCAAGCGTAGCCAGATTGAAATGCTTGAAAGAATTTCAGGCTACACTAAAGACCAGGCAAGAGATTATCTTCTCAAAACTCTTGAAGACAGTCTTATTCACGAAAAAGCAGTCAAGATTCTTGACTACGAACAGAAGACAAGAGATGAAGCAGAAGAAAAAGCACGCGAAATTATCGCGACGGCAATTCAGCGTTGTGCTGCTGACCACAGTGCGGATGCAACTGTATCAGACGTAGCATTACCGAATGACGAAATGAAGGGACGTATCATCGGCCGTGAGGGTCGTAACATCAGAGCCCTTGAAACAATCACAGGTGTTGACCTCATTATTGACGACACACCCGAAGCAATCACGGTATCCTGCTTTGAACCGGTACGCCGTGAAATTGCAAGACTTACTCTTGAAAAACTTATCGCAGACGGACGTATTCATCCGACAAGAATTGAGGAGCTTTACGAAAAGTCAAAGCGTGAAGTTGAACACACAATCAAGCAGACAGGTGAAAGAGCCGCTATTGACGCAGGTGTCAACGGAATTCATCCTGAACTTATCAAACAGCTTGGCAAGCTGAAATACCGTACAAGTTACGGTCAGAATGTACTTAACCACTCATTGGAAGTTTCTTACATTGCAGGTCTTATGGCTGCGGAGTTAGGCGCAGATGTCAAGACGGCAAAGCGTGCAGGTCTTCTCCACGATATCGGTAAGGCACTTGACCACGAAATGGAAGGTACACACATTGAACTCGGCGTTGAGTACGCTAAGAAGTATAAAGAAAACGAAGCAGTTACTCATGCGATTCACGCTCACCACGGTGATGTCGAAGCAAAAACGATCGTTGCTTGTCTTGTTCAGGCAGCTGATGCGGTTTCAGCAGCAAGACCGGGTGCAAGACGTGAAAATCTTCAGAATTATATCAAGCGACTTGAAAAGCTTGAAGAGATTACAAGTTCATTCCCCTGCGTTGAAAAGTCATACGCAATCCAGGCAGGTCGTGAAGTCAGAATCATGGTTAAACCTGAAGCTGTATCAGATGACCAGATGGTACTGGTTGCAAGGGATATTGTTAAGAAAATCGAGGAAGAGCTCGAGTATCCCGGACAGATTAAAGTCAATGTTATTCGTGAAAATCGAGTTATTGACGTTGCAAAGTAATTTAATATAGAGTTACTACGTAAGTTAAGGTGTTTCGGTAAAACGAAACACCTTTTTGTATTTTAGATGAATTATACTATCAAGTGCAACAGTTTAATAAAATAAAGCAACTCATATAAATCCATGGTATAATGTAGTTTGCGAGAAAACAAAAACCGAGGGGGATTTATATGAGTTACACACATCTTACCATAGAAGAGCGCTGTTGTCTACGGGAATATTATTTAAAAGGATACAGTTATCGAAAAATAGCGGAATTGATAGGAAGAAATGTAAGTACCGTTTCAAGAGAATTACAAAGAAACTGTACACACATGTATGACATACCAACATACTACCCGTACACCGCACAAAAGAAGTATTTATTAAGAAGATCGTATTGTCACAGAGGTATGTATCAAGATCCTGAAAAGCTCGAATACATAAAAGAAAAGCTCTTACTGACATGGTCGCCGGAACAAATAGCAAATACAGTATGTGAATTTAAAATGCCTTCCACAAGAACGATATATCGTTGGATATATGAAAAATATATTGATGTTAACTTAAAAGTACTCAGAAGAAAGGGAAAGAGCCGAGGTAAGAAAGAAACCAGAGGCAAATTTAATTTAGGAAAATCAATAAGAAAGAGAGATAAAAGCGTTTACAAAAGGAAAGAGTTCGGACATTGGGAAGCAGATACAGTTGTATCAGGAAAAGGAAAATCAAAAGCATGTTTTGCAACATTAGCAGAACGCAAGACAAGATATTATATAGCAATTAAGATGCCGAATAAAACGGCCGAGGAAATGACAAAGGCGATTATTGCAGCATTATCGGAGTTACCTGATGGAGCAGTTAAAACAATAACCTGTGATAGAGGAACAGAATTTGCCGGATGGAAACAAATAGAGGAAGCTCTTAATTGCAATGTGTATTTTGCTGACCCGTACTGTGCATGGCAGAAAGGGACAAACGAGAATCTTAACGGACTTTTAAGAGAGTTTTATCCGAAAGGAAGAAATCTTTCGAGAGTAAGCCCTGCTACATTAAAAAAGAACCTGGCGTTAATTAACGCCAGGCCCAAGAAAGTTTTAAACTACCATAAACCTTTGGATTTATTTAATGATTCGATTAAAAAGTGTTGCACTTAGTTTGACAAATCATTTTTATTGTTCTGGATTTTTGTTGCTGTGATTGTGTTCTGCATAAGGGTTGCAATCGTCATAGGACCAACACCGCCGGGAACAGGGGTGATATAACTTGCCTTTTCTTTACAAGCCGCGAAATCAACGTCGCCGCAGAGCTTTCCGTCAGCCATTCTGTTGTTGCCGACGTCAATGATAACTGCACCATCCTTTACC
>JAZSFV010000247.1:0-8186 GCA_045532395.1 Acutalibacteraceae bacterium | reverse complement strand
CAAAAGAAGAAATAAAGTTCTCAAAGCAGCTAAAGGCTACTACGGCTCAAAGAGCAAACTCTTTAAAACAGCTAAACAGGCAGTTATGAAATCAGGTCAGTATGCTTACATCGGACGTAAGCAGAAGAAACGTGATTTCCGCCGCCTTTGGATTACAAGAATTTCAGCAGCTTGCAAAATGAACGGCATGAACTACTCAACATTCATGAACGGTCTCATGAAAGCAGACATCAACCTTAACAGAAAAATGCTTTCAGAAATCGCAATCGCTGATCCCGCAGCATGCACAGCTCTCACAGAAAAAGCTAAAGCTGCACTTAAATAAGCTATAATTGCACTCACTCAGGTGAGTGCAATTTTTTTTATTTTTCTATTGTTTATTGCATAAAAGTTTGATATAATATACCGTATACTATTATATAGTGGAAAAGTGTTGCTATAAAGTGCAACCGGAAAATATGAAGGAGGACATATTTTGGAAAAGATAATTTCAGCGCAGAACCCTAAAATCAAACAGTTTTCAAAACTTGTTTCTTCTTCAAAGGAAAGAAAGAAAACAGGTCATTTTGTGCTTGAAGGCGTGCGTCTGTGCCGTGATGCAGCGCAAAGCGGAGTGAAAATCAAGGAATTGTTTTTCACCTCCCAGGCATATTCCAGATACACGCAGGATATTGATTATATCGTAGAGAAAGCCGAGTTTTCTTGTGAAATTTCCGCAGAAGTGGCGGATAAAATTGCCGACACTGAAAATTCGCAGGGTGTGTTTTTAAAATGCGAAAACACACAAAACGAAGTCAGTCTGGATTCATTTTCACCTGACGGAAAATATATCGTCCTTGAAAATCTTCAGGACCCGTCAAATCTGGGCGCAATAGGCAGAACTGCAGAAGCTCTGGGAATCAACGGTGCTGTTCTTGTTTCATGCTGCGACGTGTTTAACCCGAAAGCGCTGCGCTCATCTATGGGCTCACTTCTGAGATTGCCTTTTGCAAGACTTGACGATATTGATGAATTGTTTTCATTCTCAAAAATCAATAATATAAAAACAGTAGCCACCGTTGTTGATTCATCTGCGGAAAAAATCAATGAAACTGATTTATCAGGCGGAGTTTTCCTGATAATCGGCAACGAAGGCAACGGCATAAAAAAAGAAACTGCAGAAAATTGTGAAAAACGTGTTACCATTCCCATGCTCGGCAGGGCAGAATCATTGAATGCGTCAATGGCGGCTTGCATAGCCATGTGGGAGGTGCTCAGGTGAATCACAAGCTTTATTGGATATGGTTGCAGAAAATTTTGGGCTACGGTGCAAAAACCGATGAAGTTATATCAATCTTCAGAAATGCAAAAAATGTTTACGATGCAACAACTCAGGAAAGATATTTTGCAGGCATCTTTTCAAAAAAACAACTTGAAAAAATGGAAACTCTGCCTCTTGATTATGCAAGGGAAGTTATGGCAGAGTGTGAAAGGCTGGGCTGTGAGGTCATAACCCCCGAAGATGAGGAGTTTCCCCCAACGCTTCTGGAAATGAAAGAAAAGCCCCTTGCCCTTTACCTTAAAGGCAATAAAGACCTTCTTGGAAAAAGGCTTCGCATTTCTATAGTCGGCACAAGAGATGCCACAGAAACTGGGCTTACCGCAACGTACAGAGTCGCAAAATCTCTTGCATCAGCAGGTGTTGTGGTTGTAAGCGGCGGTGCTCTGGGCATTGACGGTGCGTCCCACCTCGGTGCTCTCGATGCAGGCGGCGAAACAATCGTGGTTATGGGTTGCGGCATTGATGCAAGATATAACAATGCTGCCGCTTATCTTAAAGACAGAATCCTTGAAAAAGGTCTTTTCGTTTCGGAGTTTCCCCCAGGCACAGCGCCTTTGCAGGGCTATTTCCCGATAAGAAACAGAATCGTTGCATCAATCTGCAAAGGTCTTATTGTTGCGGAATGTGCCATGAAAAGCGGCTCTATGATTACCGTAGACTACGCTTTTAAATTCAAAAAACACCTTTTTGCAATCCCCGGAAATGTGCTTGACGTGAACAATTCAGGCACAACCGAATTAATCAGAAACCAATGTGCCACGCCTGTTTTTTCTGCGGCAGATGTGCTCAGATTTTTTGAGCAGTCAGAAGAAAAAATTGACGAGGATAAAATAGATTACACCGCATTATACGCAAAGACGGACAATGCTGATTTTTCAAAAATCATAAAATATTCTTCCGTCAGAGTGCCGGTGATAAAAAAATTTGTTGAAGAAAAGCCAAAAACAAACGATGTCAGGGCTTTGAATCTTGATGCAAATGCAAAAACTGTGTATGACCTTCTTCTTGAAGGGCCGATGCACATTGACGAATTAATGAAAAAATCAGGGTCGTTGTCTATAGGTCAGATGTTTTCAGCAATTACCCAGCTTGAAATCAATGGTCTCATAACCTCCGACAGCGGCAAAAAATACAGAAGAAAATAAGGAGAAAAAATATGTCCAAGCTTGTTATAGTTGAGTCGCCAGCAAAGGCAAAAAACATTAAAAAATATCTCGGAAGCGGCTATGAAGTTATGGCTTCAATGGGCCATGTGAGAGATTTGCCTGCAGCAAGACTCTGCGTTGACGTAAAAAACGATTTTGCACCTAAATACGCAATCATCAAAGGCAAAGAAAAGTTGGTAAAAGACCTTAAGGAAGAAGCGGCAAAAAGCGAAGCCGTTATTCTGGCAGCCGACCCCGACCGTGAAGGAGAAGCAATTTCATGGCATCTTGCAACAGTTTTAGGTCTTGATTTAAACGACGAAAACCGCGTAACTTTCAATGAAATCACAAAATCAGGCGTGCAGGCAGGCATGAAAAACCCCCGTAAGGTTGACATGGACTTTGTAAATGCCCAGCAGGCAAGAAGAATCCTCGACAGACTTGTGGGCTATAAATTAAGCCCCTTTGTTTCCCAGAAAATCCGCAGAGGTCTTTCAGCAGGACGTGTGCAGAGCGTTGCAGTAAGACTTATTGTGGACAGAGAAGAAGAAATCAGAAACTTTACTCCTGAAGAATACTGGACACTTGATGCAAAATTCACTTCAGCCCAGAGAAAGGTTTTCTCTGCATCATTCTACGGCGACGAAACAGGCAAGGTTGAAATTTCTTCAAAAGAGCAGTCTGACAAATATCTTGCCCGCCTTGACGGTGCAAAATATACTGTTCTTTCAGTTAAAAAAGGCACAAAGAAGAAAAATCCCGTACCGCCTTTCATCACTTCAACTCTCCAGCAGGAAGCATCAAGAAGACTGGGCTTCCAGGCGCAGAGAACAATGCGTATCGCACAGGAGCTTTACGAAGGTGTTGACATAAAAGGTCAGGGCTCAATGGGTCTTATCACCTACATGAGAACAGACTCTCTGAGAATTTCAGAAGAAGCAAGAAGCCAGGCAAACGATTATATCATTGCTGCTTACGGCTCAAAATATCTTCCCGAAAAACCAAGATACTTCAAATCAAGAAGCTCTTCCCAGGACGGCCACGAAGCAATCCGTCCCACAGTGCCTACTCTCACTCCCGAGCAGGTCAAATCTTCTCTCACAACAGACCAGTACAAGATTTACACTTTAATCTGGCAGAGATTCATTGCTTCAATGATGGCTTCAAGCATTCTCAACACAATGAAGGTTGAAATCAGAGCCGACGGTGAAAACGAAAACGAATATTGCATCTTCACTGCTTCAGGCTACAGCGTTAAATTTGACGGCTTCACAGCCCTTTACGAAGAAAAAACAGAAGAAGACAAAAAATCTTCTCAGCTTCCCGAGCTTAAAGAAGGGGACAGCGTCAAGCTCAAAGAGCTTGTTGCAAACCAGCATTTCACCCAGCCCCCTGCAAGATATTCAGAAGCAACATTAATCAAAGCCCTTGAAGAAAACGGTGTGGGCAGACCCAGCACTTACGCCACAATTGTCACAACAATTGTAAAACGTGAATATGTAAAACGTGTGAGCAAAATTCTTTCTCCCACAGAGCTTGGCGAAGCAACAACAAAGCTTCTTAAAGAGCATTTCCCGAAAATCGTAAACGTTAAATATACTGCCCAGATGGAAGACAGTCTCGACGCAATCGACAGAGGCGACGAAGATTATATCGCAATGCTTCACGCTTTCTATAACGATTTCGATGCAACTCTTTCAAAGGCAAAATCAGAAATGCAGGGCGTTAAAATCAAGCTTGAAGAAGACGTGACCGACATTCCTTGCGAAAAATGCGGAAAAATGATGGTTGTAAAATCAGGCAGATTCGGCAAATTCCTTGCTTGCCCCGGCTATCCTGAATGTAAAAATACAAAACCTTTCGTCACAAAAACAACTGCAACATGCCCCAAATGCGGTGCAGAGGTTGTTGAAAGAAAATCAAAGAAAGGCAGAACTTTCTACGGTTGCTCCGAATGGCCCAAGTGTGATTTCGTAACATGGGATAAGCCCACAGACGAAAAATGTCCCGAATGCGGAAAATCACTTTTCAAAACTGCAGGCTCAATCAAGAGATGTCTTGGTGAAAATTGCTCTTACGAAATAAAAGCAACAAGGAAGAAGAAAAATGACACTGCCGAAGAATAAACCAATAGTTATCGGTGCAGGTCTTGCAGGTGTTGAAGCCGCATGGCAGTTGGCACAGCGTGGCATCGAAGTCTGCCTTGCGGAAATGAAACCCCAAAAATTTTCGCCTGCCCATAAGTCAGAAAATTTTGCAGAACTTGTCTGCTCAAACTCCCTTAAAGCCTTGAGAATCGGCTCTGCCGCAGGCATGCTCAAGGAAGAAATGAAGCGTCTGGGCTCACTTACTGTGGAATGTGCTCTTTTAAGCGCAGTACCTGCAGGCGGTGCACTGGCAGTTGACAGAGATAAGTTTTCGCAGCTTGTGACAGAAAAAATAAAACAGAATAAATATATAGAAGTTGTCCACGGTGAAGTGACTGAAATTCCTGAAAACGATATCGTCATCATCGCCGCAGGACCTTTGGTGAGTGAAAACCTCGCAAAAGAAATCGAAAAACTTTCAGGCGGATTTTTAAGCTTTTTCGATGCTGCAGCGCCTATTGTAAGCGGTGACAGTATCGACATGGAAAGTGCTTTCTGCCAGTCAAGATACGACCGCGGTGAAGAAAGCGACTATATAAACTGCCCCATGAACAAGGAAGAATACGAAACTTTCTATAACGAGCTTGTAAACGCAGAGCGTGCAGAATTGCACACTTTTGAAAAGAAGAAAAACGTGTACGAGGGTTGCATGCCAATTGAAATTATGGCATCCCGCGGTGCAGACACAATGCGTTTCGGCCCGTTGAAGCCCGTAGGTCTCCGTGACCCCAGGACAGGCCACAGACCATGGGCAGTTTTGCAGCTTCGCAAAGAAAATCTCCCCGGCAGTGCATATAACCTTGTAGGTTTTCAGACAAACCTTAAATTCGGCGAGCAGAAAAGAGTTTTCTCTCTTATCCCTGCTTTGAAAAATGCTGAGTTTTTAAGATACGGCGTTATGCACCGCAATACGTTTATAAATTCACCAAAGCTTTTAAAGCCCACCTACGAAATGCGTGAAAGAAACGGTCTTTTCTTCGCAGGGCAGATAACGGGTGTTGAAGGCTACATGGAATCTGCCTCATCAGGAATTTTAGCAGGTCTTAATGCAGCAAAGAAAATTCTGGGTGAAGAAGAATTTGTACCGTCAGAAAAAACAATGATTGGTGCGTTGGCAAGATATATTTCCAACGAAGAAGTTGAAAACTTCCAGCCAATGGGTGCAAACTTCGGCGCATTGCCGCCACTTGATGAAAAAGTAAAAGATAAAAAATTAAGATATGAATTATTAGCTCAAAGAGGACTTGAAGAATATCAGGAAAGGATTTGAGAAAATGAAAATTATAGTTGACGCTATGGGCGGAGATAATGCCCCCCTCGAAATACTCAAAGGCTCAAGAAAAGCTGCCGATAAATTCAAGGTGGAAATTCTCCTTGCAGGTAAAGGCGAAAAAATCAGAAAATGTGCCGAAGAAAACGGCATAAGCCTTGACGGTATGGAAATTCTTGAAGCAGAAAGCGAAATTTCCATGTCAGACGACCCCAAATGCATTCTGCGTGAAAAGAAAGATTCTTCAATGGCAGTTGCTTTCAAGGCTCTCGCTGACGGGAAAGGCGATGCAGTTGTGAGCGCAGGCTCCACAGGTGCCGTTGTTATGGGTGCAACCTTTATCGTAAAAAGAATCAAAGGCATCAGACGTCCTGCAATTGCAAGCGTTATGCCCTCATATACAGAGCCTTTCATGATAATGGATATCGGCGCAAACATTGAATGCCATAAAGAAAATCTTATCCAGTTTGCCCAGATGTCAGAGATTTACATGAAAAACATAATCGGCTTCAAAAACCCCACAATCGCCCTTGCAAACATCGGCGCTGAAGAAACAAAAGGCCCCGAAGTATTGCAGGAAACATATAAGGCATTAAGCGAAATGAAAGAGCTTAATTTCATCGGTAACATCGAGCCTCGTGACATTCCTTTCGGCAAAGCAAACTGTGTTGTCTGCAACGGCTTTACAGGCAACATCATCCTTAAAATGTACGAGGGTGTTGCAAAATCACTTATGACTAAAGTCAAAGGTGTTTTTACAAAGAACATAATTTCAAAAATCGGCTATCTTCTCGTTAAAAGCGGAGTTAACGAGCTCAAAGCATCAATGGACTATAAAGAATTCGGCGGTGCGCCCCTTTTAGGTGTGAAGAAAACTGTAATAAAAGCCCACGGCTCATCAGACGAAAGAGCATTCTTCAACGCAATCCGTCAGGCTGTTGAATGCAACAAAGCAGACGTTTGCGGACAGATTGCAAAGCTGACCGTAGGTGCAGAAGACGAGGAATAAGCCATGATGCAGGAATTTGAAAATTTAATCGGCTATTCTTTCAAAGATAAAACCCTGCTTTTAAGAGCGTTGTCTCATTCATCCTTTGCCAACGAGAAGCATTCGCCAAAAGACAGCAACGAGCGTCTTGAATTTTTAGGCGACAGCGTTTTAGGCTTCATCACCGCAGAATATTATTATAAAAATTTCACTCTCCCCGAGGGTGAGCTGACACGTCTTCGTGCTGCAACTGTGTGTGAAAAGGCGCTTTATGAATTTTCAAAGGAAATCGAACTTTCAAGATTTATTTTTCTCGGCAAAGGCGAAGACCTGACCGGCGGCAGAAACCGTGCGTCAATAAATTCCGATGCTTTTGAAGCAGTGATTGCCGCAATTTACCTTGATGGCGGCATGGAAGAAGCAAAGAGATTTGTTTTGCGTTTCGTTGAAAAGCACGCAAAAACACAAGGCTCTTTCAAAGACTATAAAACAAAGCTTCAGGAAGTTATTCAGAAAAACCCTGAAGAATTACTTGAATATGTCCTTGTTGGTGAAACAGGACCTGACCACAACAAAACCTTTACCGTTGAAGTTCATCTCAACAGCAACGTAATCGGCAAGGGTATCGGCAAATCAAAGAAAAACGCTGAGCAGGAGGCGGCAAGGGAAGCCCTTGCTCTGATGGGACTTTGAAAAAATATAACGTAAGTATTTTCGTGCCGCACGAGGGTTGCCCCAATAACTGCTCTTTCTGCAACCAGAAAAGTATTTCAGGCAAAACAAATCTTCCCGCAAAGGAAGACGTTGTTTCCGCCTGCAATATTGCCAAAGAAACTGCACCCTCCAACGACGGCGAAATTGCATTTTTCGGCGGCAGCTTCACCGCTATTGACAGAGAATATATGACAATGCTTCTTGAAACGGCTCATGAGTTTTTAAAAGCGGGTTGTTTCAAGGGTATCAGGGTTTCCACAAGACCTGACTGCATTGACGAAGAAGTGTGCACTATCCTTAAAAACTATGGCGTTACAAGCGTTGAACTTGGTTGCCAGAGCATGGTTGAAGATGTGCTTGTTAAAAATTTACGCGGTCACACTCCCGAAGACGTGGAAAAAGCCGTCAAAGTTTTACGGAACTTCGGCTTTGAAGTAGGGCTTCAGATGATGACAGGGCTTTGGGGCTCTGATTATGAAAAGGATATTCTCACTGCTCAGAAAATTATTTCCCTTAAACCTGATACAGTCAGGATTTACCCCACAATCGTCCTTGAAAACACGCTTCTTGAAAAGAAATATCGTGAGGGCGAATATGAAGT
>JAZSFV010000024.1:0-5426 GCA_045532395.1 Acutalibacteraceae bacterium | reverse complement strand
ATGATTGCAGATAAATTAAAGCTTAACATGAAAGCGTCATAAAAAAAGAACAAAGTTAAAAGTGGGTGATATATAGAATATCACCCACTTTTTCATATATTTGCCGTGTTCAAAATGTTATTTGCAGATTTACCGTCAGTCTTTCATTTTGCCATTCCTGTAGGTTTTTCGGGGAATTTTCCATCAGGTTTTTGAGGCGGATTTCCGTCGGGCATTTCCGGCATACTTCCATCAGGCGTCTGCGGTGGATTGCCCTCAGGCATACTCGGCTTTTCGTCAGAATTCGGGAGGTTTCCTTCCGGTCTGCCACCGTTGAAATCAGGTGTCATTTCGCCGTGAAAACCTTTTGAAGCGCCGTAAAGAGAAGAAGTCATTTCGATTGTTTCAACAACCGTACCGCCTGACTTTTGCGAAGAATTTGCATAGCCGTGTTTATCTGTGTTTTCGATTTCAGCACCCACGACAATTTTATATTTTCCACCCTCTTTTATCTGCGGTGCAGTTACAATAACTGATGAATAAGGTTTGGGAGAATCAAAAGACACAATTACATTGTCTTTTTCATCGCAAATTGAGAAAGTAGTATTTTCTTTTTGCTGAGTTTGGAATGAATAAAGTATCGCTCCCTGATTTTTTGCTTCTGAAAAATTCTGAGCCATTTCACCTGTGCTTGTGCCGATAAAAATACCACTTGTTACGGTTGCAGTGCCGTTATAGTCAAGCGAAGCATCCGGTCCGGATGACGGGCCGTTAATAAGCGTTACGCCACCGCTTATATTTATTGAGCCGTTTGAATCAATGCCGTCACCGTCAGCTTTAATATAAGTGTATCCGCCTGAAATTTTAACCGAAGAATTTGTAGGTGTAAAATCTTCCTGCATAGGATGATTGTTATCTGAGGAATCATCATCGCTTGGCTCTGTAGCATTAAATCCGTCATCAGAGGCGTTGATTGAAATATTACCGCCTGAAACGGTAATGTGATTTGCTTCAATTCCCTCGTAGCATTTTGAAATATCAATTGATCCTTTTGTAAAAGTGAAAATGTCGTCAGCGTGAATACCGTCATCGCCTGATGAAATTTTAAACGTACCGTCAGAGATGTTTATTGCAGTAACAGCCTGAATGCCGTCATTACCGCTTGTCAGGTCGTAATTTCCGCTTTGGATATAAACAAAACCTCGCGTTGCATCTTCCGCATTATCACTTTTAATTGCATCAGTACCTGCACTTGCTGTGACATGGGCTTTTGTAATTTTCACGCAGTCTTTTCCGTACAATGCTGTGTTTTTTGAAGTAACATCAATTACCCCTGAGGTAATAATAAGGTCATCTTTGGAAACAATGCCGTGTTTGTAATTTCCTCTGACGGTCAGTTTTCCGTTGCCGTTAATTGCTAAATCTTCACGGCTGAAAAGAGCAGAATCAAGATTTGTATCCTCGTCAGTAACAGAGTAATTAGTGCCGTCAGATAATGAGTTTTCAGAATTTTCAGCAAGAGTGATAAAAACTTTTTCCGCAGATTTGATATATATTGCAGGGCCGTTTTCATTTGTAATTGAAACACCGTTGAAAACAAGCTTTATTTTATCCTCTTTACCTGCGTTGACTGTAAATGTTTTATTACTCAGGTTACCGCTTAAAATATAAGTTCCTGCTTTTGAAATTTCCTGTGTACGTGAAATGTCGATTTTAGTGGCGGTGCTTTCATCGTAAGATGAATCAAGGTCGTTATCGGTAAAACTAAAATCCATTTTTGAAGTATCAGGAGTTGTTTGTGTGGCAGGTACGGTTGTGGCAGGGGCTTGGGATAATTCAGTGTTACATCCTGAAAAAACCGACAAAACCACAACCAGAACGCAAAAAATTGAAAAATATTTTTTTATCATAATTCTTCAATTCCTTCCGGTTGTTCGTTAAGGGCAATTTCAAGATTTCCGTTTCTGCAACGAAGCTCGTCTATAAAATCTTTTGCTTGTGAATTGTCTTTCAAATCAACCTTGTAAAGAAGTTTGTAAAGGCTTCCCATGTTGCTTGTCTTTACTTTTGTAAGGCGATATGAATTTGTATATTTTTTGAAAATATCATCAAATACACCATGGAAATTAAGGCTTTCAGGTACTGTGATGTGTAACTCCATAGCGTTATGGTCTTTTATGAAAATTACGGAAGCCACAATTGTGACAACACCTACAAAAATTGTGAAAAGTAACGCAATCGCAACAAACCCTGTGGCGCATGTAAGACCTGCAGTCATGGCAAGGAAAATAGATGCAATATCTTTTGCTTTGCCGGGCACTGAGCGGAAACGCACAAGTGAAAACGCACCCATTACAGCAACACCCGTACCTACATTTCCGTTAACCATAATTATGACAGTCTCCACAATTACAGGAAGAAGAATGAGAGAAATTAAAAAACTTTTTGATGATTTGTTTCTAAAAGATGCAGTTAAAGCTGCGATAATTCCGCACACAAGTGCAAAGAAAAGACAAATAAGATATCCGCCTAAAGTAGTTGTGGAAACTGCGCCGAAAATGTTAGTCATTGTTATTACTCCTTTTAAGTAAGTTGTGTTTATAAGATGTGCCGTATTTTGAAAATGAAGTTGGAAAAATTTTACATTCATCAAGACTTTTCGATAACCATAAAGGCATAGCGCCGCTTGTTTTGATTTCCATAATAATCACGTCGTCAGGTAAAATTTTCGTTCCGTAATCGCCATCAGATAAATCAAGATTTTCCGTCCGGTAGCGCACTGCTGAATCGAAGGTGATTCTTACATTCTCATCATCCTTTGCAAAATACGCCATGCGTTTGTAGGAAATAAGCATTCGTGGTTTGGGGTGGTTATAAAAATTCATAGCGTAATCAATTTCACGCATGATTTGTGAATCATCTGGTTTTTCCAATGTGTCTATGTATTTTATTGCTTTGCATAGGGGGAGGGAAACACGCCTTTTATAAACAACGCCTTTGAACTTTTTCTTGATTTCAAGGAAAACCTTGTCTTGGTTTTCAGGTGTGCCGTAGCTGCGCAGACGTAGTTTTTCTTTATAGGTTTTTGCTTCAATTGAATTGCGGATAAGTAAAAAATCAGGAGTGTCAAGGTATAAACTGCATATTGTACTTACACCGTGTTTGTCAGGCTCAACCAGGTCTTTGATTTTATTCATCAACGACTCAATCTGCTCGGGCGACACAAAATATTTCTTTTCAATCCGCTTGAAAATATAAATATCTTTAGCCAATATGCAACACTCCTTTCCTGTACATGTATAACGTAGTATATGATAATTAATTTTCTTTGAATAACATTTGAAAAAATTTTAATATTGTGTAAATATTATTTGTTATTGGTGTGGTTTTTTTCTTGACAAGAGGGAAGATTTGTTTTATAATATCATTTGTTGGTGCAAAGCCAATATATCAAAGGTGCGCCGGTGTGGCGGAATAGGCAGACGCAAGGGACTTAAAATCCCTCGGTGGCAACATCGTACCGGTTCAAGTCCGGTCACCGGCACCAGAAACAAGTAAGATGCTTTTGTATCTTGCTTGTTTTTTGTTTTTATATGAAATTTTAACGGACTTGAACCGCCATCGGCGAAGCCGATTACAATCGTTGCCGGGACGGCAAAGCGAAGCTGTCGCCGTCAAGTCCGGTCTGAGTATTCATAAGGGATTTGACCTGTGAATACTCAATTTTTTGCTTAAAATAGAGTTTTGTATATATTTTTATCATTTTTATGTATCGTCGCATTCCTTTCGGAGTGCGATTTTTTTATTATGCTGACTTTTCTGCGGGTTTTGCAATATAAGCTATTGCTACTCCCTGACGGGTATCTGCTGTGAAGCATGGCTCGTCATTTTCAGATATTTCAAGGTATCCGACAAAGTTGCAGTGAATAACAACTCTTTGTGTCTTGTTTTTACCCTTGCCCTCTGCCTCATAAACATCAATGTGATCTATAAGCTCGTGAATTAGTGGTGCCGTGATTGTTTCCATATCCAAGAACTTTCTTACTGCACCGATAGACATATCCTTTCTGTGCTGAACGGTCTGCATATTTGTGACCTTTTCTCTCGGGTTAAATATCTTGACCTTCAGTTCTACTCTCTCAACCTCGTATTTGTGAGACATATGAGTAAACAACTCATCCGTAACCTCGCCTGTTGCATTATCCTCATACAGTTTCTCATAAAGAGAAGCAACTGACTGTTGACGGACTATTGCTTTCTGTAACTGCTCCTCAAGGTGCTTCAGTTCAAGGATTACTATCTGTTCAAGAGCATCTGCATGGATATAGTGTCGAGCCTGACATGTGCCACGGATATCTTTAACATAGTTGCTACAACTGAAATAATGGATATCCTTGTTTGCAGTATTCGTATGATAACTCATATTACTTCCGCAATCCGCACAACGGATAAGTCCACTGAAGATATGCTTTTTTGCGTTTTCTTTCTTTGGAGCTCTGCGTTTTGTTCTTGCAGTGTGCTTCTGTACCATTTCCCAAGTATCACGGTCAATAATAGGTTTGTGAATATCCTTGAAGATTTTCCAATTCTCCACTGGATTATCAATACGGGTTTTGTTCTTGAAATTTTTGAAATAGGTTTTGAAGTTGATAACATCACCGCAGTATTCCTGTTGACAGAGTATTTTCTGAATAGTGGTCTTGCACCATTTGTACGGGTTAGGTTGAGTTTTCTTACCGCCACGGTTAAGCCCTTTGCTTTGCAATATGCCATAGGGATAAGAATTTCTCGCCTTTGCAATTCTCCTGCAATTGCTTCGTTACCCATACCCTCAAGACACATTCTGTAAATGTCCCTGACAATCTCTGCAGCCTCTGGGTCAATTATTCATTTCTTATTATTTTCAGGACTTTTCATATACCCATATGGTGGCTGAGATAAGGGCTCTCCCATATTACCTCTGATCCTGTGTGCAGAGCGTACTTTTCTTGAAATATCTCTCGCATACATCTCATTCATAACATTCTTAAAGGGTGCGATTTCGTTCTCGCCCTCATCACTGTCAACCATATCATTAACAGCAATAAACCTCACATTATGCTCAGGAAAATAGTTATCTGTATAATGACCAACCGAAACATAATCTCTGCCTAATCGTGAAAGGTCTTTTACAATAACAACCGATATATATCCCATCTCAATATCATCTAAAAGCTTCTGAAAAGCAGGTCTGTTGAAGTTTGTACCCGTATAGCCGTCATTAACATAATACTTAGTGTTTGTTAAGCCTAATTCCTTTGCCTTTTGCGTCAGCATTTTCTTTTGGTTGCCGATAGAATTACTCTCTGTTTCCGTACCGTCATCTCTTGATAAACGGCAGTAGATAGCAGTAATTCCGATGTTTGCTTCAAACTGCATTAATCCTCCTTCCCGGCAGTCAAACATAC
>JAZSFV010000171.1:0-25863 GCA_045532395.1 Acutalibacteraceae bacterium | reverse complement strand
GCTCTTTCCTTCGGGGTGTTTATCTTCAGGATAAAGAACTTTACTGATAACTTCTGCCATAGCATTCTGTTCAACTGCCTGAAGATAGTTACCGTTGTTGAATTCTTTCATGTTGATTCCGGGTGCCTTTGCAGACCAGAGTCTTAAAATGCTGATACCTTTACCGTCTTTACCTGCAACGTACATATCGTAAGGCACAGCCTTGATTTTTGTTGAGTTCACAATCTCAACGTGGTGGTAGTGGTTATCCCATGTGTCGATAACGTCACCGCCGAAATTAACTTCAACTGATGATGAGTCTCTCTGCACGAGCCATACTTCACCGCCGGGAAGCCAGTTGTCGGGAAGTTCATTCTGCCAACCGTCAACGATAAGCTGCTTGAAGATACCGAATTCATAAAGAATTGAATAACCCATAGCAGGATAACCTTGTGTTGCAAGGCCGTCAAGATAACATGCTGCAAGTCTGCCGAGACCGCCGTTGCCGAGACCTGCATCAGGCTCGCAATCGTAGAGTTTATCAAGTACGATTCCGAAATCTTTAAGTGCAGATGCAAAAGTTTTTGTAAGATTTAAGTTGTAGAGAGTGTTTTTGAGTGAACGTCCCATAAGGAATTCCATTGAAAGGTAATAAACTCTCTTGGAATTGGCATTATCTGCCACATTTTCAAATTCCCTTCTGCCGTCGCGCATCATCTCGCGTGTAATCATAGCAACTGTTTTGTAGTACTGTTCGTAAGTTGCATCTTCAGGAGTTACACCGAAATAATGTGAAAGATTTTTTGTGATTAAATCTTGCGCTTGTTTCTTAGTAAGGGCGTATTTCATACTATTCCTCCAAAAATTTATTTAAAAAACACCTTTTTTAACGTTTCTATTGTATATATTACACTAAAATTACAGAAAATTCAATAGTAACAACCATATTAATATGAAAGAATTTTAAAAATAACAATAAATTTATAAAATTGTTGATTACCCCTTTATTCTGCACAAAATATATAGTATAATACAATAGGTAAAATTTTTAATGGAAAGAGATGAATGATATGAAAAGAAACAGAGTAGTGCTTCACATCTGCGGTCAGGATTTTCCGATTGCAACAGACAGTTCAATTGCAGAAGTGAGACAGTTAGGCGAAGATATACATGAAAAAATGAGCGAAATTTTGGCAGCAAGCAAGAGAGTTACTTTTGCGCAGGCTGCAGTTTTGACTGCGCTTGAATATGCAGATAACGCTAAAAAAGCAGAAAAAAGCATTGAAGCTTTACGTGCTCAGCTTTCAGGCTATCTTTCAGACGCAGAAGATTCAAAACTTAATTTTGAACTTGTAAGAAAAGAAAACGAAAAATTAAAAGCAGAAATAGAAAAACTTAAAGCAAAAGCGGGAAAATAAGATGAGTGAAATTCTGGCACCGGCAGGGTCGTTTGATTCGCTGATTGCGGCGGTAAGATGCTCTGCAGACGCGGTTTACCTCGGAGCAGAAAGTTTCAATGCCAGGGGAAATGCAAAAAATTTTGACAGAGATTCTTTGAAAGAGGCAGTTAAATTCTGTCACGAAAGAAATGTAAAAGTTTACCTGACTCTTAACACAATTATTTCTGATGATGAACAGAAAAAAGCAGAAGAGCTGATTTCTTATTGCGGAGAAATCGGTATAGATGCGTTTATCATTCAGGACCTGTCTCTTGTTGAAAAAATAAAAAAACTTGCACCGTCTGCTCACCTTCACGCTTCAACACAAATGTCAGTGCAGACTGTTGAAGGAATAAATTTTCTTGAAAATCTTGGCTTTACAAGAGCCGTTGTGCCCAGAGAACTTACACGTGAAGAAATAAAAAACCTTTGTGAAAACACAAACATTGAACTTGAAGTTTTTGTCCATGGTGCGCTTTGCATGTCTGTGTCAGGTCAATGTTACATGAGTGCCGTGCTCGGCTCACGCAGCGGAAACAGAGGCTTGTGTGCTCAGCCTTGCAGAATACCTTTCAGCGCAGATAATTCAGGCAGCTGCGATCTGAGTTTAAAAGATAATTCTTTAATTCCTTATCTTAAAGAACTTGAAGAAATGGGAGTTGCTTCCTTTAAAATTGAAGGAAGAATGAAACGCCCCGAATATGTTGCGGCAGCCGTAACTTCATGCAGAAATGCTCTTGAAAATATTGAAGATAAAAATCTTGATAAATCACTCAGGGCAGTTTTTTCACGTTCAGGATTTACTGACGGTTATTACACAAACAAAAGAGGAAAAGAAATGTTCGGCACACGTGAAAAGGAAGACGTTGTTGCCGCCAAAGATGTGCTTAATGACCTTTCAAAGCTTTACGAAAAGGAGAAGCCACGTTTCAGCCTTGATTTTGAAATTTTTATGCGTGAAAACGAAAATATTTCTCTTGTTGCGAAGTGCGGAGAAACAGAAGTGAAAGTTGTATCGGAAGTTAAAGCAGAAAAAGCAATCAGAAGAGAAATTACAGAAGAAGATATTTTCACTCAACTTTCAAAACTTGGTTCAACTCAATTTTATGCAGGAAAATTATCTGCAGATATTGAAAATGGTTTGTCAGTTCCCTTGTCTGCAATCAACCAGTTGAGACGAGAAGCTGTTGATAAAATTTGCGAACAGATTCTGATAAAAAATACTCCGAAAATTTCTGAAAAAGTTATAGAAAAAGAAGAGAAAATTTATAATAAAAAAGAACGTAAAAAAGAAAAAAATACATATTTGTTTTTTAAAAATGAAGAGCAGATTCCTGATAATTTAAGTGATAATTTTTATATAGTTCTTCCCCTTAATGTGAAAGAAAAAGTTTTTGAAGACCTAATTAAAAAGGGAAAGAAAGTTTTGGCAGAAATTCCGCGTGGGATTTTCGGAAACGAAAAACGTGTTCAGGAAAAAGCGAAAAAATTATTTGATATCGGCGTGAAAAGATTTTTCTGTCCCACGCTTGACGCAGCAGTAATTGCAAGAAAAACCGGTGCAGAAATTACTGCATCTTTCGGCTCAAATATTTTCAACAGTCTGTCACTTTCTGTGTGGAAAAAACATTTCGCAGACGAAGTTGTTCTGTCACCTGAAATGACTGTGTCGCAGATTAATAAAATCAAAAGCGATATTAACTGCGGTATAATCTGTTACGGAAAACTTCCCCTTATGCTTACGAGAAACTGTCCGATAAAAAATTCTTTCACATGTGATGAATGCAAAAGAAACGGCAAACTTACTGACAGAAAAGGGATAAGTTTTTCTGTTGATTGCTCGTCAGGGACAAGTGAAATTTTAAACAGTGTTCCCATATATATTTTTGATGAACTCGGTAAATTTTCTGATATTCAGTTCTTTGTTCTTAAATTTACAACTGAAACGAAAGAGGAATGCGAAGATATAATTGAAAGCTACTTATCAAGAAAAAAAACCGACATTAAATTCACAAGAGGGCTTTATTTCCGAGGCGTTATCTGAGCAAGGAAAAAATTGTTTATTGAAATATATTTTTACATTTGATATAATCTGAAAAGAAGGAGAGATTTTATGAAAGCAGGTAAAAAGCAAATTCCGAAATGGGTAATTCCCGTAGCAGCAGTTTTAGTTGTGGGAATTACAGTTCTTATTTTATTTCTGACGGGAGTTTTCGGTCCAAAAACAACGGAAGTTCCAAACGTTTTAAACATGAGCGTCACAGAAGCTCAGGCAGCGCTTGAAAAAGCAGGTCTTACAATCTGTATCACTTCAAAAGAAATTAACGACAGCGTGCCTGAAGATACAGTTTTGAGACAGACTCCTGCTCAAAGCGAAAAAATCGCAATCGGCGGTGCGGTAAACGTAGTAATCAGCGAAAAATCTGTTGAAGTTGATGTGCCGAATGTTTTGAATTACAACAAAGAGCTTGCAATAAAAGTTTTGCAGAACAAAGGCTTCATCGTTGAAATAATTGAAAAGCAAGCAGATGATTTTGCTGATGGTACTGTTATGGCGCAGAGTGTTACAGGAAAGGCAAAAACCGGCAGCACAGTAACACTTACAATTGCAAAAAATAATAAAAACACAGAAGAAATTGCAGTTGAACTTCCCGACCTTAAAGGAAAGACAATTGACGAAGCGAAGGCACTGCTTCGCGGAGAAATTTTTATCTCTGTAATTGATGAAAAATATGACGAAACATATCCCAAAGGAACAATTATTCTTCAGGACCCTGCAGGAAAATCAAATGTCAGCAGATATTCTGTAGTAAAAGTTGTTTTAAGTAAGGGTAAACAGTCAGACGAAAAAGTTATCGTTCCATCAGTTGAACTTACATCAAAAAGTCAGGCAATTGCGACTCTGGAAAAACTCGGATTGAAAGTTCTTGCAAAAGAAGAATTCAACGATAAAATTGCAAACGGAGTTGTCATTTCACAGAATGTGAAAAAAGGCACACTTGTAAGCCCCGGCTCTACTGTTATCATAGTTGTAAGTAAAGGCAAAATGCCTGAAAACTATGTAGACCCCAACGAGACAGAAACATATACACAGTTTGTTACACAGGACAGAAACGAAAAAACAACTAAAAATCCGTCACAGGATGTGACAAAACCGAAGCCTACAGCGCCCACAACAACTGCTCCGAAAGATGACCCCACAGAAAGAAAGTATGTTGCAGATTTCAGAGTAACAACAGACAAAGCAACTGCTTCTGCAGGAGATATTATCACAGTGAGTGTAAAACTTAAAACAAACTACAAAATAGTTGCAGTTTCACTTCCCGTAGTTTATGATGCGAGAGTTTTTGAAATTGTAGGTGCAAATGAAAACAATCTTGCGTCATTCCTTAATTTCACAGGCACACTTGCACAAAACGGTTACAGCACAAACGGTAACTGGAAGTCACCTGACAATATGTATACAAAAACATCAAACCCTGACCACTGGACAAATTCAACAACAAAAGCAAACTACAAAATTGCTTTTGCAACATGGGTAGCGGTGCCCTCTCAGGGAACCCAGATTACACAGCTCAATGATGAAGAAACAATCGTTACATTCCAGCTCAGAGTTAAAAAGAATGTTAAGGATACAAGCGGCAGAATTTTCATCAGCCAGGACTTCCTGAAAACTGCAAAAGACCCCCAGGGTATTCTTGCTGTAGGCCGTTCAAAATCAGATACTATCTCAGTTGATTCAATGGTTGCTACAGGCCAGACAATCAATCTTAAAAATGCAACAACTTTAGTTAAAATAAACTAAGTAAACAAAAACCGCAATCATTTCTGATTGCGGTTCATTTTTATTTTTTTGTAAAAATCAAAGAAGATGTGCTAACATTTCTTCATGTGACATGGGTGATAAATCTGCAGGTGCGATATCGAAAACTGTTTTGCAACCTGTGTCACCTTTTTTATTGAGTTTGTAAACTGCTCTTGCGTATGCCACAAGAACGCTTGCTGTAAATTCAGGGTTTGAATCAAGCTTAAGGCTATATTCGATAACGTGTTTATTTTCACCATTCAGACCTGTTTTACCTGTGCGGATTACTGAACCGCCGTGGGGAATTCCCTTGTGGTCGCGGTCAAGCTCGTCCTGAGAAATAAAGTTTACTGTTGTGTCGTAGTCTGCAAAATATTTTGGCATTGTTTTTATTTCGTTTTCGATGCGAGCCAAATCTGCGCCCTCTTTTGCCACAACATAGCAAAGACGAGTGTGCTTTTCTCTTGTTGTAAGTTCAGGATTTTCACCGTTTCTTACTTTAGCCATAGCTTCTTCAACGGGACAAGTGTACTGTCTTGCATCAAGCACGCCTTCAATTCTTCTGATTGCATCTGAATGCCCCTGGCTTACGCCCTTGCCCCAGAAAGTATAGTCTTTTCCGTCGGGAATAATCGAATTTGCATAAAGTCTGTTAAGTGAAAACATTCCCGGGTCCCAACCAACAGAAATTGCTGCAGTTGTGCCGTTTTCTTTTGCAACTTTATCAACCTTTGCAAAATGAACCGGAATATCAGCGTGTGTGTCAAAAGAATCAATAACGTTGAAGTTTTTGGCAAGTGCAGGTGTCATTTCCGGTAAATCTGTCGCGCTGCCGCCGCAGATGATAAGAACATCGATATCATCTTTATATTTTTCAATATCGTTTGCTGAATAAGCTTTTATTCCTGTCAAAGTTTTGAGAGATTCGGGACTTCTTCTTGTGAATACGCCGAAAAGCTCCATATCTTCGTTTTGTCTTACAGCAAGTTCAACGCCTTTTCCCAAATTGCCGTAACCGTAAATTGCTATTTTCATAAATAAACTGCCCCTTTAAAACTTTCTGTACCTAGGGTAGTGCAGATAAATCCAAACCCGTTTTTTACGGGTTGATTTTCGCCGACCCTTCGTTAAAATACTCGCAAATCCGATAAGGATTTGCTGCGTTTTGTGCCTTGGTTCACCCAAAATCCTCTCCGTAAAAAAGCTTCGCCCCAAAAAGGTAAAGATTTTTATTGGATTTTTGATAATTGAGTGTGCAGACAGACTGACGCCTTTCAAACACGAAATGCCAAAAAACTTAAAAGGATTAACTTGTTGGCGGGTTCAGTTTTGTCTGTACTACCCTATTATACTATCTCACAGAAAAATTTCAATAATTTTTTTATAAGTGATTTTATTTTTATTGTAAACAAATTTTGTACATTTTCACCGAGAAACGGAAATTGTACAATTAAATGGACTTATATTCAGATTTTTAAAATAAGTGTTGATTTTTTCTGCAGGTTCATGTATAATACTGTCATACGAACATTTGTACAGTAAATGGAGGAATTATAATGGCAGATAAACAGAAAGCTCTTGAAACGGCATTGCTTCAGATTGAAAAACAGTATGGTAAAGGCGCAGTTATGCGTCTTGGTCAGGACAGCATGAGCCTTAACATTGAAGCAGTTTCTACAGGTTCTATCGCTCTTGACTCAGCAACGGGAATCGGCGGTCTGCCCAAAGGCCGTATCATTGAAATTTACGGACCTGAATCTTCAGGTAAAACAACTCTTGCCCTTCACGCTATTGCAGAAGCACAGAAAGCAGGCGGAGAGGCTGCTTTCATCGACGCTGAACACGCACTTGACGCAGTTTATGCAAAAAATCTCGGTGTTGACGTTGATTCACTTCTTGTTTCACAGCCCGACAACGGCGAGCAGGCTCTTGAAATCACAGAGGCACTTGTACGTTCAGGCGCTATCGATATTATAGTTGTTGACTCTGTTGCGGCACTTGTTCCCAGAGCAGAAATCGACGGCGAAATGGGCGATTCTCACGTAGGTCTTCATGCAAGACTTATGTCTCAGGCTTTGAGAAAACTTGCTCCCGCAGTTGCAAAATCAAATACAGTTATTGTATTTATCAACCAGCTTCGTGAAAAAGTTGGCGTGGTTTACGGCAACCCCGAAGTTACAACAGGTGGTCGTGCGCTTAAATTCTATTCTTCAATCAGAATGGAAGTCCGCCGTATTGAACAGCTCAAAGCAGCAGGTAACGAAATCGTAGGTTCAAGAACACGAGTTAAAATCGTTAAAAATAAAGTTGCTCCTCCTTTCAAAGAGGCAGAATTTGATATCATGTACGGCACAGGTATTTCAAGATGCGGTGAAATTCTTGACATGGCAGTTGAACTCGGCTTTGTTAAAAAGAGCGGTGCATGGTTCTCTTATGGCGAAACTCGTCTTGGTCAGGGCCGCGACAATGTAAAAGATTACATTGATAAAAACCCTGATTTTGCAAACGAACTTGAAAATCTTATTAAAGACAGAAGAGCTGAAATGGCAGACCCGAAAATGAAGGGTGACAAAAAAGCCGCAAAAGAAGTTGTTATACAGAAAACTATTCCGAAGATGCCGTCAAAATCTGCAATCGACATTATTGTTGAAGACGACGACTGATATTTTTTAAAAGATGAAACTGAGTGTAAAAAACGGCAGAAATAACAAAATACATATTTTCTTTGACGAAGAATATTCATTGACAGTTGACAGTGAGTATTGGTATACGTCACAGTGGTGTGTAAAAAAAGAAATAGATGAAGATGAAATCGGCATTCTTAAAGAAGAAATTGAAAACAGACGTGCATGGAATAGTGCTCTCGATTTGCTTTCAATAAGAAGCCACTCAAAAAAAGAACTGATTTTAAAGCTTCGCCGTAAATATTCACAGTCTGCAGCCGAGCTCGCCGCTGAAAAAGCGGAGGGACTCGGTCTTCTTGACGATGAGGCATTTGCTCAGATGTTTGCAGATGAACTTCTTCAAAGAAAAAAATACGGCATTTCCCGTATCAAAAATGAGTTGCGTCTTAAGGGAATTGATGCGGATATTATAGAAAGTGTTGTATATTCTCTTGACATTGACGTAAAAGAAAGTATAATTAATTTGATAAACAGAAAATATCTGCGAAAACTCGGCGATGAAAAAGGCAGAAGAAGTGTAATTGCCGCACTGCAAAGATTGGGGTATTCTTATTCTGATATTGTGTCGGCTCTTCGTCAGATAAGTGATGCAGACGATGAATATGAAGAGTGGTGAAATTAATCTGTGGAAAATTTAAAAGCAGCTCTTATTTCTCTTGGTTGCCCTAAAAATCAGGTTGATGCTGAAATGCTTATTGCCCGTCTTGAAGATGAAGGATTTATTTTTTCTGACATGACAGACGGAAGCGTAGATGTTGTTATTGTCAACACCTGCGGATTTATCGATGAAGCAAAAAGAGAGGCAATCGAAAACATTCTTGATGCAATAGAAATGAAGAAGAACGGTGAAACTGAAGCCGTTATCGTAACAGGTTGTCTGACAGAGGTTTATAAAGAAGAAATTTTAAAAGAGTTTCCCGAAATTGATGCAGTTGTGGGCATCGGCGCAAATGGTGATATTGCAAAAATCTGCACCGAAGCAGTGATGGGAAACAGAGGCGCATATTTTGAAGATAAAGAAAAGCTTCCTCTGAACGGTGCACGTCACATTTTGTCCCCTGACCACTGGGCATATCTTAAAATTGCCGAAGGTTGCTCAAACAGATGTACATATTGTGCAATCCCTGACATAAGAGGCGATTTCAGAAGCCGTAAGGAAGAAGATATTATTTCCGAAGCACGTCAGTTGGCTGCTGTCGGCGTTAAAGAAGTTATTGTTGTTGCTCAGGATACAACAAGATACGGCGAAGATTTATACGGTGAGCCTAAGCTCGCAGAATTGCTTGAAAAGTTAGCAGAAATTGACGGTATTGAATGGATAAGAATTCTCTACTGCTATCCTGACAGAATTACTGACAGACTTCTGGAAGTAATGCGTGATAATGAAAAAATCGTTCATTATATTGATTTGCCCTTGCAGCATGCAGACGGAAAAGTTCTTAAACTTATGAATCGTCATGGCGACGATAAATCTTTAAGAGAACTTATCGCAAAAATCAGAAGCTATATGCCCGATGTTGTTATAAGGACCACTTTTATTACAGGTTTCCCCGGCGAAACCGAAAAAGAATTTGAAACACTTGCAGAGTTTGTAAAAGATATGCGTTTTGACAGACTTGGTTGTTTTACATACTCACCGCAGGAAGGTACACCTGCGTTCAGTTTTGAAAATCAGGTTGACGAGCAGACAAAAGTTGACCGCGGTGAAAACATTATGGAGCTTCAGCGAAACATTGTTGATGAGAAAAACGATGCTTTGCTCGGTAAAGTTTTAAAAGTATTTGTTGAAGGATACGATGGTTATTCTGACTGCTATTGCGGCAGAAGTTACATGGATGCGCCTGAAATTGATACGCTCATTTATTTCACATCTGAAAACTCTTTCGAAGAGGGCGATTTTGCAGAGGTGCTTATCACCGATGTGCAGGATTACGACCTTATCGGACGTGAAAATATTTTATAAGGCGGTGGAGATTTGAAATTCAATTTACCCAATTTACTTACTGTAATAAGAATTTTTATGGCGCCCGTATTTCTGGTATTTCTGATGGCTTCAAAAATACCGCACCATTTTCTCGTAGCTTTCATATTATTTGTAGTGGCAAGTATTACAGATTTTGTTGATGGCAAACTTGCAAGAAAAAACAATCAGGTAACAAATCTGGGCAAGCTTCTTGACCCGCTTGCAGATAAAATGCTTACAACTGCAGCGCTTCTGGGCTTTATGCAGTTCGGACTCTGCAACATCTGGGTTATCATGATTGTTCTGACACGTGAATTTACCGTTACAGGAATGAGAATGATTGCAACTGTGCAGAATGTTGTTATTCCTGCAAACATCTGGGGCAAAATCAAAACTGCAACACAGATGATTTTATCAGCTGTGATTATGTTCTTTGCTGAATTCAGCATTATGTCTGATAAAGTTTTCTATACTTTTTCAAATGTATCAATGTGGGTTATTGCATTCTGTACATTCGTTTCAGGTGCAATTTACGTTGTGCAGGCAGTAAAAGTTATAGATTTTTCAAAATAAGTAGTGAAATTTCTGAAAGAATATGATATAATAACACTGTTATAGTTTTTTAAATGCGTTTATCGGGAGAAGTACCTGACAAGAAAGCATAAAGAGAGGGCGTTACATGGTGGGAGATGCCTTGCTTTCCTCAGCGAAATGCACCCGTCAGCACGAGGTGGGAACAGTTTCTTACTGAAACTCAGTATCGCCTTGCGGAATGTCCCGTTACAGACTTTTGAGTTATAAACAGGAGTGGAACCGCGTATTTACGCCTCCGTTGTCTTTTGGCAACGGAGGTTTATTTTTTCTTAAGGAGGCGAAACGTATATGTTTGAACAGATTAAAGAAGATATTGAATGCGTCAAAAAACGAGACCCTGCAGCACGCTCTGCAATAGAAATTCTCCTCTTATATCCCGGACTTAAAGCAATCAGGGCACACAGACTTGCATATAAACTTTATCATAAGAAATTTTATTTCCTTGCAAGATACGTTTCACAACGTGCCGCAAGAAAAACGGGAATTGAAATTCACCCTGCGGCAAAAATCGGCAAAAGATTTTTTATCGACCATGGCACGGGAGTTGTCATCGGCGAAACTACTGAAATCGGCGACGACGTTATAGTTTATCAGGGAGTCACTTTAGGCGGTACGGGTAAAGATACAGGAAAACGTCACCCCACAATCGGCAACCATGTGCTTATCGGCTCGGGTGCAAAAGTTTTAGGACCGCTTACAATCGGCAGCAATACAAATATTGCTTCAGGTGCAGTGGTGCTTAATGATATTCCTGAAAACAGTACGGCCGTTGGCGTGCCTGCAAAGGTTGTGAAGCTTAACGGAAACCGTGTTGATACTCTTGACCAAATTCACATTCCCGACCCGGTTGCTCAGGAATTGGCAAGGCTGGAAGAGGAAATTAATAAGTTAAAAAAACAATTACAAGATAAATAACGAAAGGGTAAAAGTATGAAAATTTTTAACACTCTCACAAGACAGAAAGATGAATTCAAGCCCATTACAGAGGGCGAAGTTAAAATGTATGCCTGCGGACCGACTGTTTATAACTTTATTCACATCGGTAACGCAAGACCTCTTTGTGTTTTTGACGTTGTACGCAGATATTTTGAATACAGAGGATACAAAGTGAATTTCGTTCAGAACTTTACTGATATCGACGACAAAATTATCAAACGTGCAAACGAAGAAGATTCTGACTACAAAACAGTAAGCGAAAAATATATTGAAGAATTCTGGACAGATGTCAAGGGTATGAACATAAGAGAAGCAACAACTCATCCCAAGGCAACTGAAAACATTGACGAAATTATCAATATAATTAAAACTCTTGAAGAAAAAGGTTTTGCTTATGCCGTAAACGGTGACGTTTATTTCAGCACAAAGAAATTCAGCGAATACGGTAAACTTTCACACCAGCCTCTTGAAGACCTTGAAGCAGGCGCAAGAATCAGCATCGGCGAACTTAAAAAAGAGCCTATGGACTTTGCTCTCTGGAAAAATGCAAAGCCGGGCGAACCTTACTGGGAATCACCCTGGGGCAACGGCAGACCCGGCTGGCATATTGAATGTTCTGCTATGGTGCACAGATACCTTGGCGACACAATCGATATTCACTGCGGCGGTCAGGACCTTATCTTCCCCCATCACGAAAACGAAATTGCGCAGTCAGAATGCTGCAACGGAAAACCCTTTGCTAACTACTGGATGCACAACGGTTATATCAACGTTGACAATGTGAAGATGTCAAAATCTCTCGGCAACTTCTTTACTGTCCGCGATGTTGCAAACGAATACGGATATGAACCTATCAGATTCCTTATGATTTCTTCTTCTTACAGAAGCCCCATCAACTACAGTATCGATATCATAAACCAGTGCAAAGCATCTCTCACACGTCTTTACACATGCCGTGACAGCCTTGATTTCGCTCTTGAAAATGCAGCAGTTGACGCAAATGAAACTGATAACGAAGTTTCAGACCTTCTTTCTAAACGTCGTCAGCAGTTTATTGACGCTATGGATGACGATTTCAACACTGCAGATGCAATTGCAGCAGTTTTTGACCTTGTAAGGGATATCAACACAAATGTAATTGAGAAAAATCCCTCAAAAGCACTTTGCGAAGGCGCTATAAAACTCTTTGATGAACTTACAGACGTTTTAGGTCTTGTTTATAACAGAAAGAAAGAAAGCCTTGACGAAGAAGTTGAAGCACTTATCAAAGAGCGTGCAGAAGCAAGAAAAAATAAAAACTGGGCACGTGCCGATGAAATCCGCGATACTCTTAAAGCTATGAACATTGTTCTTGAAGATACACCTCAGGGTGTTAAATGGCACAAAGCATAAACAGAAAGCCTCCCGACAGGGAGGCTTTTTTATGTATCAGAATGGCAGATATGAATCAAGATTGTTAAAAGTTTAATTAATGCAAAAGGCATTGAAATTAAGACAAAAATATTGTACAATAGGTGTAACTATGGGGAGGTGCGGCATTTTGACTAAAAAGAAAAAAATCGGCATAGCAATTGCTGTTTTTGCCGCAGTAGTCATAGTTATTGTTATGCTTTCTGATATTTTTGCAAGAAGCAAGACTTATGAAGCTACAAACTTTGCCATGGGTGCTGTGATTACCCAGAAAATCGAAGCAAAAAACGGTGAAGAAATCGCCAATGAAATTATTGATAGAATTAAAGAAACAGAAAACAGAATTTCATGGAGAATAGAAACGAGTGAAATTGCAGGTCTTAACAAAGACAAAAGTTTTTCGGTTTCTGAAAGCACAAAAAAATATCTTTCCGATACTATCGGTGTCTGCAAAAAAAGTAACGGCGCAGTCGACCTGACAGTAGGAAGTCTTGTGAATGAATGGAATATCGGAAATGAAAATTTCAGAATCCCACAGGAAAACAAATTAAAAGAAATTCTGCAGGTGGTTGATTATACAAAAGTAAAAATTGACGGGAATTCTGTTTCAATCGGCGAAAATCAGTTTGTTGATTTAGGCTTTGTGGGAAAAGGAATTGCCTGCGACGAAGCGAAAGCGATACTTGACAAGCACAATGCAAAAAAGGGAATCATAAGCGTTGGCGGAAGTCTGTGCCTTTACGGCAAAGGTTCTTTTAACGTCGGAATCAGAAATCCTTTGGGCAGTGTCAACGACTATATGGCGATTCTTGAAACAGAAGAATGTTTTATTTCCACATCAGGAAATTACGAAAGATTTTCTGAAAAAGACGGAAAGAAATATCATCATATTTTATCGACAGAAACAGGTTATCCTGTGGAAAATAATCTTTTATCCGTGACGATTGTCTGCAATTCAGGCCTTTTAAGCGACGCGCTTTCAACTGCGTGTTATTGTTTAGGATATGAAGAAAGCCTTTCACTTCTTAAAGAATACGGTGCAGAGGCAGTTTTTGTTTTTAACGATAAATCAGTAAAGGTAACGGAAGGTTTGCAGGATAAAATCAAAATAGAAAACGACGAGTTTAAGTTATGGAAAGAAAATTAATTACGAAGACTGATATTCTTATTATAGCAATTGTTGTTGCGGTAATTGTTGCAAGTTTTGTTATTAAAAGTTTTTCACGTGAAAATCTTGTGGCGGAAGTTTATTTTGACGGTCAGGTTATTGAAAAAATAAATTTATCTGCAAAAGAAGAAAAAGAAATTATTACGGGTAAAAACAACAAGACAGTTATTATTGCAAAAGACGGAGAAATATATTTTTCTTCTTCGTGCTGCGAAGATGAGATTTGTGTCAAAAGCGGTAAGATGAGCAAAAACGGAGATTTTGCTTCTTGTCTTCCTGAAAAGGTTGTAGTTAAAGTTGTGGGCGAAAAAGAAAAGAATGTTGACGCCGTAGTTTATTGATGCAGGAGAGTTTATGAAAACTAAAACACAGAAAATTGCATTGACGGGTATTCTTGCGGCGCAGGCTTTAACCCTCTCCTTTCTTGAAAATCTTTTGCCTGCAATGCCGTTTTTGCCTCCCGGAGTAAAGCTGGGACTTTCCAATATCGTGACGATGTTTACTGCAGGGTCGGTAGGTTTTCTGCCCGCTTTTTCGGTAACAATTATCAAATCCGTTTTCGTTTTACTCACAAGAGGTGTAACTGCTTTCTTTATGAGTTTTGGCGGCGGACTTTTAAGCACAGTTGCCATATGCCTGATGATAAAATTCGTAAAAACAAAATCAGGCTATATAGGAATTGCAGTTGTATCATCAATTTGTCATAATTTCGGGCAGCTGCTCGTTTCAATAATAATTACAAAAACTACGGCTATGTTTTACTACGCACCGGTGCTTCTTCTCAGTGCAGTTGTGATGGGATTTATTACAGGCACAGTGCTTAAAGTTATAATGCCGTTATTAAAAAAACAATCAAAGTATTTCAATCAGATTTGATTGCCATAAAAAGGGGATGGTCAGATGAGTTTTAAAAGACCTGAAGGCGTTTTAAAAGCCGTCAAGCAGGTAAGAGGCGGTGTGCACGTTTCGCATCACAAAAACACCGCGGAGATGGAAGTGGTCAGAATTGTACCACCGAAAAAAATCGTACTTCCTATGCAGCAGCACATCGGTGCACCTTGTGAACCTACCGTAAAAGTAGGCGACACAGTAAGCGTAGGTCAGGTTGTGGGAGATACAGACAAATTTGTTTCTGCACCTATTCATTCATCAGTTTCAGGTACTGTTGTTGCAGTTGGTGACGTGAGTCTTCCAAGCGGTGTTGTAACAAAAGGTGTAACTATTGAATCTGACGGCGAAATGCGTCAGTATGAGGGAATAAAACCTCCCGTAGTAAATACACGCGAAGATTTTATAAAAGCAGTAAGAGAATCAGGTCTTGTAGGTCTTGGCGGCGCAGGTTTCCCCACACACGTGAAACTTGCATTCCCGAAAGAAAAGAACATTGATACTCTTATTATCAATGCGGCTGAATGCGAGCCTTATATCACTGTCGACTACCGTGAATGTCTTGAAAATTCAAGGAATATTATCAGCGGTATTCAGGTTTTACAGAAATGGCTTGAAATTCCCAACGTAATTATTGCTATTGAAGATAATAAGCCTCAGGCTTTCAAGGCTTTGCAGGAAATTGCAGGCGAGTTTAAAGTTAAAGACAATGTAAAGCTTATGACTCTTAAATCAGTTTACCCACAGGGTGCTGAAAAAATGATGGTTCAGTCTGCAACAGGCAGACGTGTACCTCCCGGAAAACTTCCTGCAGACGTTGGTTGCGTTGTTATGAACGTGGCTTCTGCAGCATTTATCGGAAGATACATGAGAACAGGCAGACCTTTAGTCAGCCGTTCAATGACAGTTGACGGTTCTGCAATAAAAGAACCTAAAAACGTGCGTGTGCCTATCGGCACAAGCATTCAGGAAATTATCGATTTCTGCGGCGGCTTCAAGGAAGAACCTGAAAAAATTCTTTCAGGCGGTCCTATGATGGGTATGGCTGTTTTCTCAACAGACGTGCCGATGATTAAGAGCAACAACGCAATTCTTGCTTTTGCAAAAGGCGATGCAGAGCTTAAAACAGAACGCGACTGTATCCGTTGCGGCAGATGTGCTGCGGCTTGTCCCATGAGCCTTATGCCTACTCTTATTGAGAGATATGCAAAAATCGGCGATGTTGACAGCCTTAACAGAATCGGTATAAACGTATGTATGGAATGCGGTAGCTGCGCATATTCATGTCCTGCAGGTAAACCCCTCGTTCAGTATATGCGTCTTGCAAAATCAGTAGTAAGGGAGGCTGCAAAGAAATGAGTCTTGATAAAAAACTGATGGTCAGTGCGTCACCCCATGACCATTCAAAAGACACGGTCACAAGAATTATGCTTGACGTTGTAATTGCTCTTGTGCCGTCACTTATTGCGGCGACTTTCCTTTTCGGCGCAAATACACTTCTTCTCTCGGCAATTTCAGTTGGCACTTGCGTGCTTACAGAATATGTTTCGAGAATTGTTATGAAAAGACACCAGACAATCGGCGACTTAAGCGCTGTTGTAACAGGTTTACTTATTGCATTCAATATCCCCGTAACAATGCCCATATGGATGCTTATTCTCGGCGACGTTTTTGCTATTGTTGTTGTTAAGCAGATGTTCGGCGGTATCGGCATGAATTTTCTTAACCCTGCTCTTGCAGCAAGAATTATGCTTATTGCATCTTTCCCCACAGAAATGGGCAAATGGAACAAACCTTTCTTCTGGAAAGCAGACGTTGCAACAACTGCTTCTCCCCTTGCTGAAATCAAAAATATTTTCAGAAGTGGTGAAATAAATGCAGATTCTTTTGATGGACTTCCTTCACTGCGCGATATGCTTTTAGGTATCCGTGCAGGTTCTCTCGGTGAAGTTTGTGCAGTTGCTTTGATTGCAGGTCTTATCTATCTTCTTGCAAGAAAAGTTATTAAGATTACAATTCCTCTTTCATTTGTTGGTTCATTTGCGGTAATTATGCTTATTGCAGGCAAATTCAACCTTACATTCTTAGCTTATGAACTTCTTTCAGGTGGTCTGCTTCTTGGTGCTATCTTTATGGCAACAGACTATACAACTTCACCCATAAACTTCAAAGGTCAGGTTATTTTCGGTATCGGTTGCGGTGTTATAACTGCACTTATCAGACTTTTCGGTAATCTTCCCGAAGGCGTTTCATTCGCAATCATTCTTATGAACATACTTGTTCCTCATATTGAGAACCTTACAACTCCGAAGCCTTTCGGCACAGTTAAGGAAAAAAAGAAAGCGGGGGATAAAGAATAATGAAAAAGTTCAGTTTTAAATCAGTAGGTATTCCTACACTTGTTCTTTTCCTTATTGCCGCTATCTGCACTGCTATACTTGCTTTTACAAACCAGATTACTGCTCCGAAAATTGCACAAAACAGTGAGAAAACAGAAATCGAAGCAAGAATGCGTGTATTCAATCAGGCAAATTCTTTCTCAGACGTGAAAGAAATAAACGGTAGTGCTTACGTTGAAGCTCTTGATGAAAACGGAAATCTTATCGGTTATGTTTTCACAACTGTTTCAAAAGGCTACGGCGGCGAAATCAAAGTTATGACAGGTATCGCAAAAGATGGCAAGGTTACAGGCATGGACATTCTTTCTATTGCCGAAACTGCAGGTCTTGGCATGAATGCTAAAAAAGATGATTTCAAAAATCAGTACAAAGACAACACAGGCACATTTACAGTTGTTAAAAACGGCGCAGGAGAAAATGAAATTCAGGCACTCACAGGTGCTACAATTACTTCGCAGGCAGTTACAGACGCTGTAAATATTGCGGTAGATTGTTTCAATACATTGACAGGAGGGGATAAATAATGGCAGAGAAAAAATCTCTCGGCAGAGAACTTACCAAAGGTTTTATTGATGAAAACCCTGTTCTTCGCTTAGTTCTCGGTACTTGTCCCACTCTTGCTGTTTCAACTTCTGTTGAAAGTGCAGTAGGTATGGGTCTTGCCGCTTCAATCGTTCTTATCTGTTCAAATGTTGTAATTTCTGCTTTGAGAAAAATTATTCCATCAAAAGTCAGAATCCCTGCTTACATCGTGGTTATCGCTTCTTTCGTTACAATTGTTCAGATGCTTGTAAAAGCATTTACACCTTCTTTAGACGAACAGTTAGGCGTTTATCTTCCCCTTATAGTTGTTAACTGTATTATTCTTGGCAGAGCAGAAGCTTTTGCAGGTAAAAACAGTGTTCTGGCTTCTGCAGTTGACGGACTTGGCATGGGCATTGGTTTTACGATAGCCTTGTTCCTTATGGGCTTTATCCGTGAATTTTTCGGTACAGGTACAATTACAATAAGCCTTATCAACGGCGGTCAGCCCTTATGGGATTCATTATTCGGCGAAAATCCCATACTTATCTTTATCCTTGCTCCCGGCGGATTCTTCGTTTTCGGTATGCTTATTATGCTTGCAAACAAAATTGCAGAAAAGAAAGGCAAAACCAAGGCACAGCTTCATTCATGTAAGGCTTGCCCCATGTTTGCTACCTGCACTGCTCAGGAAAAGGAGGAGTGTGAAAGATGAAAATTTTCTTTTCTATTTTACTTACAGCAATACTTACACAGAACTTTGTTCTTGCTAAGTTCCTCGGAATCTGCCCCTTCCTCGGCGTTTCAAAGAAAACAAAAACAGCAGCAGGTATGGGCCTTGCAGTTATCTTCGTTATGGTGCTTTCAACTGCAGTTACATTCCCCATTAATACCTTGCTTGTGAAAAATGACCTTGAATATTTACAGACAATCGTATTTATTCTTGTTATCGCGGCTCTTGTTCAGCTTGTAGAAATCGTACTTAAGAAATATATGCCCCCTCTTTACAATTCTCTCGGCATTTATCTTCCGCTTATCACAACAAACTGCGCAGTTTTAGGTGTTGTTCTTCTTAACATTGACAACGGTTATAATTTCGCACAGTCTATGGTTAACTCACTTGGCGGCGGTATCGGTTTCCTTGTTGCAATGGTTATGTTCTCTGGCGTACGTGAGAGAATGGAGTCAAGCGATATTCCCGAAAGTTTAAAAGGCTTGCCCATAACTCTTGTTGCGGCAGCTCTCGTTTCAATGTCTTTCCTTGGCTTTGCAGGTCTTGTGGAAAACTTGTTCGGTGTATAAGGAGGTAACGTAAAATGAGTCCTATTATTATTGCGATTATTATTGTTGCCTCAATCGGTCTTATTGCAGGTCTCGGTCTTGCTATTGCTTCAATAGTTATGGCTGTGCCCGTTGATGAAAAGGCAGAAAAAATCAGAGAATGCCTTCCCGGTGCTAACTGCGGTGCTTGCGGATTTTCAGGATGCGACGGTTATGCGGCTGCACTTTCAAAAGGTGAAACAACAGACACAACTCTCTGTGCTCCCGGAGGAAGTGATGTTTCAAAGCAGATTGCGGAAATCACAGGTCTCGCTGCAGGCGATGTTGCTCAGAAAGCGGCAATTGTTCTTTGTCAGGGAAGCTGCGGAAACTGCGATACAAAGCTTGAATACGAAGGTGTTCACAGTTGCTCAATGGCTCAGCAGCTTTTCGGTGGACCTAAAAAATGTCAGTACGGTTGTATCGGTTTCGGCGATTGTATAAATGTATGTCCCTACGATGCAATTAAAATCTGCGACGGTGTAGCAAGAATCGACCCCACAATGTGTCGTGCTTGCGGTATGTGTATAAAAGCTTGTCCCAAACATCTTATTGAACTTCTGCCCACTCATCAGAGTAAAGCTGCAGTTCTTTGCAAAAACGGTGATAAAGGTGCTATGACAAGAAAAGAGTGTAAGACAGGTTGTATCGGTTGCATGAAATGTGCAAAAACCTGTGAAGCAGGTGCTATTACTGTCGAGGGTAACCGCGCACGTGTGGATTACGAAAAATGCACAGGTTGCGGAAAATGTACAGAAGTATGTCCCGTTAAATGTATTGCACTTATAAATCTTGGTGAATAAATTGTACAAAGCAGTAATTTTTGATCTGGACGGGACGCTTCTCGACACTCTCGTGGATTTGTATGAAAGCGCCAACAAAATGCTTGCTTTGTCAGGCTATCCTTTAAGAACAATTGATGAGATAAGGCAGTTTGTGGGAAACGGCATGAAAAATCTTGTTCACAGATGTCTGCCGGGTGAAGCGGAAGAAAAAGATTTTGAACGTCATTATAATGAGTTCAGAAAAATTTATTCCGAAAACATGGAAAACAATACCTGTCCTTATGACGGCATAATGGAATGTCTCGAAACACTTAAAAGTATGGGGATTCTGAGCATTGTCGTTTCAAATAAAAATCACGATGCCGTAAACAATCTCTGTGATAAGTATTTCGGAACGCTTGTTTCGGCTTCATACGGAGTCAGAGACGGTGTTTTGCCTAAACCCGACAAAGAAATGGTGAAGATTGCCCTGCGTGAATTTTCATTAAAAGAAGATGACTGTATTTTTGTGGGAGATTCTGAAACTGATATTCTGACCTCAAAAAATGCAGGAATAAGGTCAATCGGAGTTTTATGGGGTTTCAGGTCCTTTGAAGTTCTTCAGGATTCAGGCGCAGACGAGATAATAGACAATCCGTATCAGATTGTAAATTTTATAAAGAAAAAATAAACAAGTTTTAATTATTTTTAGCCTTTTATAATTAATCATCTATTGACAAATACAGATTTTTATAGTAGGCTATATGTACTTAAATAAAATTTTGAAAGGGGATTAATCCTAATGAAAAAACTCTTAGCATTACTTATGGCTTTGGTTCTCGTTCTCTCTTTCGCAGCTTGCGGTAAGAAAGAAGCAGCTAACGAAGTTACAACAGAAGCCATCGTTGTTAACGAAGAAGACAAAGTAAATGAAGACGACTTCACAACAGCAGCACCTGTTGAAACAACAACATCAGTTGAAGTTGTTACAGACGAATCAGGCGAAGAAGTAACAGATGCTTCAGGCGAAAAAGTTACAGAAATCGTTACAGAAAAAACAACAACACTTGCTGATAAACCCGTTAAAGAATGGACAAAAGCTGAAATTCTTATGGCTTACAACGCAGCTGTTAAGAAAACAGACCCCAACGCTCCCACAGGTCAGTCAACAATGAAACTTAAGGGCGGCATCACAGGCGACGGCGCTATCGGTAAAATCGCAAGCGTTGTTTCACCCATCGCTGAAGCAGCTCTTGCCAGAAACTCAACACCTACAAATTTCATTCCCGGTTATGGTGAACTCAGAGGTGAAGACCTTAAATCAATCAAAGTTACAGACAACGGCAAAACATACATCGTTGAAATGACAGTCAAATCACAGACAGACGGTTCAGACGCTGACGATAAAGCAGGTCCTGTTGGTAGAGCTATCGGTACTCTCGGCAGCATCGACGGTGCTCTTAAAGAACTCGGCGCAACATTCAAATCAGGTAGAGAAACAGTTAAACTTACTTATGATGATGTAAGCGTAAGAGCAGAAATCGACAAAGCATCAGGCTTAATCGTACATGGTCAGTGGCACTATGTTGTTAACATCTTCATCGGTAATGCAGAAGCATCTATCAGCATTCTCAACGCAGAACTCAAGAACATCAAAGCTGCTGTTGACTACACAGTTGCTATCTAAGCTTAATATTTCTTAATAATTAAAGGCGTGTCGTGAAAACGATACGCCTTTTTTTGTGCAATTTGCCTTTTTGTTAGTATTTGTGTCGAAGAGACACACATTATCTTGTGTGTGATTATTAAGAATTGTAATAAATTGTTAACTTTTCATAAAAGACTTGATTTTTTGTAATTATTTTGTTACTATTATATAGCGGTTATATGTCGCATTTAAGTAAATATTTCCCTTTTACATATCAAATCTTTTATGGAGGCGAACAGGACGTGAAATTTTCAAAGCGCATCATGTGCGTAGTGCTTACAATATTGACTGTAGTGCTTACAGTTAATTTTATAAACGTTTTTGCAACAACTGAAGGAGACGTTAACGCTGACGGTAAGGTTTCCATTTCAGACGTAAAGCTTGTTTTCAACCACCTTTCAGGCATAAAACTTTTAGGTGGAGAAGAACTTAAGAGAGCAGACGTAAATGGTGACGGAAAAGTTACAATCGCTGATGCTAAGAAGATATATATTATCCTTCTCAGCAGAGACAGCGAAGAGAAAGAACAGGGCGAATTTAAAATCACAACATATGGTTGGGGCCATGATATCGGCATGAGCCAGAATGGTGCAAACCTTTATGCTAAAAATGACGACATGACATATACTGAAATTCTTGAGCATTACTATCCCGGAACAGTTCTTGTAGAAACTGACGAAAACGCTCCGGAAACAGTCAAGTATCTGGGCAAGGAATATTCAATGAGAGATTACCTTGCAGCTGCACTTTATCAGGAAATGGGTCCCTCTTTTGAAACAGAGGCTCTTAAAGCGCAGTGTGTGGCAATTTATACTTACGCAAAGTATCACAACAACTTTGGTAAGGATTTCAACGAAAACGACCACGCAATAAAGAGTAACGTTTCTCTTGCTCTTAAAAATGATGTAGTTTATGATATAGTTGATCAGGTTATGGGTCAGTACCTTACATACGACGGTAAAGTTGCGTTGACTGTATATTCTGCAACTTCTGCAGGTACAACAGCAAAATGTTCAGACATCTGGGTGCAGGATCTTCCTTACCTTACACGTGTTGAAAGCAAATATGACAACACAGTTTCAGGCTATGAAAGAACAATCACAATTTCAGAAGATGAAATGAGATATAAACTTGAAAGCAATTTCGGAATTACTCTTTCAGACAATCCTGAAAACTGGATTCAGATTATTTCTCACGATGAGGCAGTAAGCGAGGATATCGGACATCCTCTCAGCGTTTCAATTGACGGACAGAAAAACGCTAAAGGTGCAAAGGTTTATGAAGTATTAGGTCTTCGTTCACCTTGCTATGTAATCGAATATAAAAAATAAATTTCTGCATCAATCAGCTTTGATTGATGCAGAAATTTATTTTATAAAATTATTGAAAATCGAAATTGTATATGATAAAATACTTCCAACGAAATTAAAAGGAGTTTTTTTATGGCACAACTTAAAATGTACTGGAAAAGACAGAAACCTTCCCCCATTGAGCTTCCTGAAGGTTTTACTGTTGTAAATTATAAAGACGAGAGCGATATTCCCGCCTGGATTGAAATCTGCAAAAACGGTCTCGTAGGTGAAGATGCAACTGAAAAGAATTTCCAGGATGCAATCTTTGGTTGTGATGACCTTATCCCTGAAAAAGACCTTTTCTTTATTGACTACAATGGTGAACACGTTGCAACTACTGCGGTAATTTATCATCCCGATAAAAACATGGGTCATGTTCACATGGTATCAGTAAGAAGTGATATGAGAGGCAAAGGTCTTGGCAATGTTCTTAATCAGATTGCTGTAAACAAGCTTTACAACGACGGTTGCGACTACGCTTTCCTTACAACTGACGAGTGGAGAAAGGCTGCAGTAAAGAGCTATCTTTCTTACGGCTTTCAGCCCGTTGAATATGACGAGGGAATGTATGACCGTTGGGTTGCAGTTATGAAAGAATACGGTATTAAAGAACTTGAAATGCTCAAAGAAGAAGACGCAAGCCACTATTGTTACATTAAATTGGAGGACTGAAAATGGATAAGAAAATAAAAGTAGGTATCGTAGGAGCCAGAGGCAAATGCATGATTATGGGTTTGCAGAATTGCGAAAACGTTGAAATTACCGCAATCTGTGACCTTGACGAAGATGTGCTTAAAGAAATTTCCGAAAAATATAATATTCCTAATACATACAGAATTTTCGACGATATGCTTGAAAGCGATATCGATGCAGTTATTATTGCAACTCCCATGCAGTACCATGTAATGCAGACTCTTGCTGCTCTTGAAGCAGGCAAACATGTTATGAGCGAAGTTACTGCAGGTGTTACAATGGACGAACTTCACTGGCTTGTTGAAGCAGTTGAAAAAAGCGGTAAAACATACATGATGGCAGAAAACTACTGCTATTCTCCCCAGGCACAGATGATAAGAAATATGTCAGAAGCAGGTCTTTTTGGCAAGCTTTACTATGCAGAGGGTGAATATCTTCACGATATCAAAGACCTTGCAGTTTATAAAAACGGCAAAACTTCATGGAGAAGCTACTGGCAGCTCGGCACAAGAGGTTGCTTCTATCCCACACACTCTCTCGGCCCGGTTATGAAATGTTTCCCTGCAGGAAAGAGAATCAAAACAGTTGCTTCTTTCGGCACAGGTAGTTTCACTGCACCTCAGTTCCACCAGGACGACACAACAGTTACAATGTGCGGTCTTGACGAAGGCGAGCTTGTAAAAGTACGTGTTGACTGTATTTCAAACAGACCCCACAACATGAACTATTATCTTCTTCAGGGCACAAACGGTGCTTATGAAGCACCCAGAGGTCTCGGCGATGTTCATAAGGTACATATCAAACCTGAAGATGCAGTTTACGGCTACAAACAGGAATGGCAGCCTCTTAAAGAATATGAAGGACTTTATCTTCCTGAAAGATATAAAACTGCAACTGAAGAGCAGAGAAAAACAGGTCATGAAGGCGGCGACTTCTTTATCGTAAAAGACTTTATCGACGCAGTTGCAAACGGCACAAAACCTTATGTTGACGTTTACGATGCAGCAGAATGGAGTGCAGTTGCATTGCTTTCAAATATTTCTGTTCAGAATGGTGGCAAAACACTTGACATGCCCAACTTCAGAAAGAACCAGAAAGTATAACAGACACAGATATATGTATATTGACTTTTTACTTGTTTTGGATTAAGATATTAATAAAGTATTAAGTTAATTGGAGGGAAAACAGACAGCTTTATTTGTAGGTTGTAGGTTTTCCCTTTAGTTTTTTCTGGAGGCAGGATATGGAAAAATATATTCTTTCACTTGACCAGGGCACAACAAGCTCAAGAGCAGTTGCTTTTGATAAAAACGGCAACATTGTTGCCAAGGCTCAGAAAGAATTTAACCAGATTTACCCTAACACGGGTTGGGTTGAACACGACCCTATGGAAATTCTTTACAGCCAGTTCAACTCCGTTACACAGCTTTTTGCACAGTCAGATGTAAAGCCTGAGCAGATTGCCGCAATCGGCATTACAAACCAGCGTGAAACTACAATTGTCTGGGACAAAAACACGGGCAAACCTGTTTATAACGCAATTGTATGGCAGTGCAGAAGAACTGCAAAAATGTGCGAAGACCTTAAAAACCGCGGTATTGAAGATTATGTAAAAGAAAAAACAGGTCTTCTTATTGATGCATATTTCTCCGCCACAAAAATCAAATGGATTCTTGATAATGTAAGCGGTGCAAGAGAAGCGGCTGAAAAAGGAGATTTGATTTTCGGTACGGTTGATACATGGCTTATCTGGAAACTGACGGGAAAACATGTCACTGACTATTCAAACGCATCAAGAACAATGCTTTTTGATGTTGATAAGCTCTGCTGGGACGAAAAATTATGTAAAGAACTTGAAATCCCCATGAGTATGTTACCTGAAGTAAGACCGTCAAGCGAAATTTACGGCTACGTTTCTGAAGGCATTTTAGGTCTTGAAGATTTGGCAGGTGTGCCTGTTGCAAGTTCAATCGGCGACCAGCCTGCGGCACTTTTCGGTCAGGCCTGCTTTAAGACAGGTCAGGCAAAAAACACATACGGCACAGGCTGTTTCCTGCTGATGAATACAGGCGAAGAGCGTGTTCATTCTAAAAATAATCTTGTTACGGGTGTTGCCTGGAGCCTGGGAGGAAAAACAACATATTCAATAGAGGGCAGTGCCTTCAACGCAGGCTCGGTTATCAAATGGCTTCGCGACGAATTGCAGATGATTACCGAAGCTCACGAGTGTGACATTCTT
>JAZSFV010000170.1:0-10398 GCA_045532395.1 Acutalibacteraceae bacterium | reverse complement strand
TGAAAGGAAAACAGAATCAAGAATTGTTTATAAGCACAACATACGTGGTGATGTTGTAAAAACAACTGAATATAATGAAGATGGCGAGATTATTCGTGAATATGAATATAAATATAATATAAAAGGTAATTTAACCGATTCAACTGATAAATCTAATGGCGTATACAATGGCGGAGACTTTAGCTCTGAATATTCCTATAAGTATGATGAACATGAAAATGTAATTTACAATAAAATTTGTATATATAATGAAGATGGCGAAATTATGCCTACAAGAGTCTATAGATACTTTGACTTCGTTTACTACTATAACGAAAAATAAATAATAAAAACCGCAAGTTTCCTTGCGGTTTTACTTTTTATTTAACTGAATTGATAAACTTAACAAACGCTTTTCTGCCTTCATCAGTTACTTTATAGACGCCTGCGTGTTCAAGAACTTTTTTGAAGACTAAACCTGTTTCATCGAGAATTATCTGATGTACGTTTTGTTTGGTGATTTCGTATTTAGCTTTAATTTCCTCAGCCCAGTCTGCATGAAGGCTAATTTCGGTGTTTTCTGCAATATTTTCGCCATTAACAAGTGCTTCTTCAAGCATTGCAAGTTCTTTCTTAAGTCTTGACGGTAAAACTGCAAGACCCATAACTTCAATAAGTCCGATATTTTCTTTTTTGATGTGATGAAGTTCGCTATGAGGATGATATACACCTAAAGGATGTTCTTCAGTCGTAATGTTGTTACGAAGAACTAAATCCATTTCGTAGTTTTCACCACGTCTGCGTGCAATCGGAGTAATTGTATTATGTTTTTCACCGTTTGTTTCTGCAAAGATAAATGCTTCTTCGTCAGTATAATTTCTCCAGGCAGTGAGAATTTTATCAGAAAGTTCTACCAATCTTTCTTTATCTGCACAGTTTAATCTGATAACAGACATAGGCCATTTAACTATACCAGCTTTAATATCTTCAAAGCCTTCAAATGTAACTTCATTTTCAATAGGTGCATCTGCCATAGCAAATGTATAATTACCGCCCTGGAAATGGTCATGAGTAAGGATAGATCCGCCAACAATCGGCAAATCAGCGTTTGAACCAATAAAATAATGCGGGAATACTGTTACAAAATCAAGCAATTTTGCAAAGGCGTTTTTATTGATTACCATAGGTGTATGCTCGTTATTAAACACGATACAATGTTCATTATAATAAACGTAGGGAGAATACTGAAAACTGCTTTCAGTACCGTTTAATTCAACGGGTACAGTACGGAGTGTCTGACGTGCAGGATAGTTCATTCTGCCTCTGTAGCCTATATTTTCGCGACATAACATACATTTTGGATAACTGCTTTGCTTAGCAAGCTTTGCGGCAGCAATAGCACGCGGGTCTTTTTCAGGCTTTGAAAGGTTAATTGTAATATCAATATTACCATATTCACAAGGATAAACCCATTTCATATCTTTCTTGATTCTGTAGCGTCTTATGTAATCACAATCGCAAGAAAGTTTATAGAAGTAGTCAGTAGCCTTTTCGGGAGATTCTTTATAGAGAGAATTGAATTTTTCAATAACCTGAGACGGTCTGGGTGTTACTGCAGACATAATTCTTGTATCAAATAAATCTTTAGCAGTAATGTTATCTTCTATAATATTATTCTCAACTGCATAAGCAAGAATGTTTGCAAGAATTTCTTCAAGGTCTGAAGTTTCAGTTACTTCAACTTCTTCAAATTCATCTAAATTAAGACAATCAAGAATAGTATTTATAGCAAAATACTTATCATTTTTATCAAGTAAATTACAATCAGTAGCATATTTGATCAATGCATTAATATTTTCGTAAATCAAAACTGACTCCCCTTTTTCTGCTTTTAATAAATTATATCACAAGAAATTTTTTAAATCAATAACAAAAGAAAAAACGCTCACTGAAAAGTGAGCGTTTGAATAGAAGAATTTATTCTTCATCTTCAAGTCCGAGAAGCCATAATACAGAAACATTAAGAGTTTTAGCGATAATAACAAGTTCTTTATCGCTTACGCTTCTGATTTGTCCTTCAAGTTTTGAAAGACCCGAAGCGTTAAGATCGATGCCGGCAATCTGAAGCTGAGTAAGCAAATCTTTCTGCTTCATGCCTGTACTTTTTCTTCTCTCCTCGATCCTCTGACCGACGATGTTCCTTGTGCCAACGGCCTGTTTACGAACTCTCATTAAAAATACCCCCATATCTTTAAGAGTTTGATTAATTTTTGTGACACTTTACTAGATGTTATAATTTTAACATATTTTTTTAACTTTTCAATATAAGTTTTATATTGTTAACATCTTATTCATAAAATATGCATAATTTTTAATAATTAATCTGCGAAACATCTACCTGCTTTTGTTTTTAAACATTCATGACCATTAGCGCATTTAATGCACACTTCATTCTGCAGCTCTTTATTGTCAAAATAATCTCTTAAATTCTGCAATGTAGTTGTGGTAATATTCTGCAAAGCCTCTTCTGTAAGAAAAGCCTGATGCGAAGTGACAAGCACATTGTTCATACCGATAAGACTCGTCAATATATCATCTTGTATTACTTTGTCACTTTTATCTTCATAAAAATAATCTGTTTCTTCTTCGTAAACGTCCAGACATGCACCACCGATTTTTTCACTTTTAAGACCATCAAGTAAGGCTTCACTATCTATCAAAGCCCCTCTTGAAGTGTTTACAATATACACGTTGTCTTTCATCAACGCTATCGTTCTCTTGTTAATAATATACCGTGTGGAATCATTCAACGGGCAATGAAGAGAGATAATGTCAGATTTTTTACACAATTCATCAATGCTTAAATATTCAATATCCTTATCATCTGTGGGATACGGGTCGTATGCACATATATGCATTCCAAACCCTTTGCAGATATCAATAAATATTTTTCCGATTTTGCCGGTCCCGATAACACCGACTGTTTTTCCGAACAAATCGAAACCAACAAGAGAATTCAGTGTAAAATTATATTCTCTTGTTCTGTTATAAGCACGAGGAATCTTTCTTATGAGTGATAATAACATCCCCATTGCATGTTCTGCCACAGCATAAGGCGAATACGCAGGCACACGCAAAATATGAATCTTGTTATATGCTGCATTCAAATCAACGTTATTGAAGCCTGCACATCTTAAAGCTAAAACTCTTATTCCGTTTTCATATAACAGATTAATCGTTTGTTCGTCAATTTCATCGTTAACAAAAGCTACCGCGCCATCATAGCCGCTTGCAAGAACTGCAGTTTTATGTCGTAATTTACCTCTGAAAAATTCAATGTCAACTGAATATTCATCCTTATATTTTTCAAAGTATTTACGGTCATAAGATTTAGTATTAAAAAAACAAATTTTCTCCATAATATCACCAATCAAAATAAAATTTTAATATATTATTTGATGGAAATATTAAATTAAACTATTTGTATCAATTCTTTATATAATGCTTGCAGTAAAAATTGTAAAATGGTATAATATACTATAATTTTTTTGGAGATGTAGAGTTATGTACGAAAATTTAATTAAATATTTTGAAAATAAAAGCATCTTAATTTTAGGTTTTGGCAAAGAAGGTCAATCAACATACAATTTTTTGAGAAGATTTTATCCTGAGAAAAAACTCGCTATAGCTGACAAAAGAGAACTCAGCTTAACAGACGAAAATGTTATATATCACACCGGTGATATATATCTTGAATCAATCAACGATTATGATATTGTAATGCAAAGCCCCGGCATTTCTTTAAGAGATGTTAAAACAACGTCTGATACTGAAATCACAGGCCAGATGGATTTGTTTCTCAGATTTGCTGACTGCACAAAAATAGGAATTACGGGAACAAAAGGAAAAACAACTACCACGACTCTTGTCTACGACATTGTAAAAGCGTCAGGCAAAAAATGTGCACTTATCGGTAATATAGGTGTTCCGGTTTTTGAAAGTTTAGATGAAACCGATGGTCTTATTGCCGTAATTGAAATGTCATGTCATCAGTTGGAATTTGCTAAAAAATCTCCCGATATTTCTATAATGACTAATATATACCCTGAACATTTAGACCATTACAATGGTTTTGAGGGTTATGTTGCAGCAAAATTGAACATTGTTAAGAATCAAACTGAGGATAACTATTTTATCTATAATTCCGACCAGAAAGAACTTATTAATCTTATCGATTTTGATAACATAAAATCAAAACTTATTCCTGTCAGCCGTTTTGACTGTGATAATGATGAATTCCTTAAATCTCTCACAACATTAAACACAAACCTTAAAGGTTTCCATACTCATCAGGACATTTTCTTTGCCGTTCAGGCTGCTCGTTGTCTCGGTATAGATAATGAATCTATTGAAAAAGGAATTATGTCTTTTGAACCTATTGCACACAGAATGGAAAATGTAGGAACCTGGAAAGAGATAACTTTTTTTAACGACAGTATAGCAACTATACCCTATGCAGTCATGTGTGCAATAAATGCCTTGGAGAATGTTGATACTTTAATTTTCGGAGGTATGGACAGAGGCATTGATTATGCAGATTTTATCACCGATCTTAACGCCTGCAAAGTAAGAAATCTTATAGGTCTGCCCGAAACCGGTGAAAAAATTATAAATGAACTAAAAAAAATTGGCTGCACCAAAAATCTTATAATTGTTGATACAATGGATGAAGCAGTTGAAAATGCTTATAAATACACTGAAAAAGGCAAAATCTGCCTTTTCTCCCCTGCTGCATCAAGTTACAACAGATATAAAAACTTTGAAGAAAAAGGTAATCATTTTAAAACATTAGCAAATGAACTCGGACAGCTTTGAGGAATAATTTATGAAAAAATTTTTTATTTTGCCGATAATATTGGCTGTTGCATTAATCCTCTCTTCACTATCACCACAAATTGTTCACCTATTTCAAAACAATTCAGAACAAAATAATATTTTTGCGTATATGCCTGATGGTGAAAAACGGGATGTAAAACTTAATAAAGGTGATTATATTTATTTTGGTAAATATCTCAATGAACCGATATTATGGGAAGTTTTGAGCATTGAAAGTGGCAAAGCCTTAATTATGACTCACCATTTAATCACATTCAAAGCATTTGACGTTGCAGGTAAAGATGATAATTATCATGACGTTGACAGTGAAAAATATGGCTCATCAGTTTGGGATAATTCAACGTTGAAGCAATGGCTGAATTCTGATGAAAAAGTCGTAACATATACACACTGTCCACCGACGAAAGAAACCACTTTCAAAAATTATAACGCATATGATAGCGAAAGCGGATTTCTTTACAGTGATAATTTTACCAAAGATGAAAAAGATTTAATTGCAGATGATGGCGTGTTTATACTCACTGTAAATCAGATGAATAAATATTTAACTGCAGATGCCCGAAGAAAGACTTGTACACCTTCATGTATTATTCAGAATAATTCACCGTACATGACTCCCGCAGACAAAAGCCAATGGTACTGGACAAGTTCTTCAATATCAACCAATAATGTAAGTGTAGCATCTGTGACCTCAGGCGGAACATTTTACAAATCATTGGCGTATGATTCAACTATGGGCGTTTCTCCGGCTTTATATCTTAATAGTACAACTTTATCAGTTTATGGTGGCGGGACAAAAAATGAGCCGTATATCGCGTTTTAACGAGGTGAAAAAATGAAAAATAAATTACTTAATAAATCTAAAGAATTTTCACCTTTTGTTTTCTTTGCGGTACTGATTACCATTTTCAGTCTGTTTTACACAAGATATTTTATAAAGATGGATGATGGTAATTTTTTAGGAATAGTTTCAGCTCCCGATTTTACATACATTGGTTGGCTGACAGAACGCTACCAGACTCTTTCAGGCAGAACAGTCGGCGAATTTTTAATGTCATTTTTTATAAGGCATGATTTAATATTCTGGCAGATTGCCAACGCTTTGATTATTATTTATATTTCCAGCTTTATTTATAGAGTATCAAAACATTTTTCTGGCGGTTTCAATGATAAAAGCAAACAGATATTCTGTTGCTCAAGCATGTTTCTCATGCTTGTTTCGTGTCTGAATCCAAGCGTTTTCTGGTTTGCAGGTTCTTTTACTTATTTGTGGCCATTTGCAGGTGTGTTACTCACTATTTCGCCCCTGCTGTTTTATATATTAGACAATAAATTTAACAATATTGCATTTATTTTTTCAATATTTTCTGCTTTTGTTGCAACAGCACAAGAACAATCTGCCGCAATTTGTTCAGCTATATATTTAATTCTCATTGTCATAACGATAACTAAACGTTCTTTTAAAATAAGAACACTAATTCCGTTTATAGTTTTAATAATAACAGACTTTCATCTGCTTAATTCACCAGGTGCACACGAAAGAATGGAATTAGCGATTGCAGAAAGTTTTCCGCGATTTGCAGAATTCAGCTTTTTTGATAAAGTTTTCTGCGGGTTTTCAGTATTCTCTGCAAACACATTTTACCTTTCAAATTTCCTTTTATTATTGTTCGTTGCACTGTTATCCGTAAAAATTTACACTCTTACAAACAAAAACAAAAAGCTGTTAATCGCAATAAATGGTTTTGCAATTTTCACTTGCATTATAGTTAATTATGTTGCTTCCATTATTGATAAAGGTCTTGCACATATGATTTTCAGAAAGTGCATTATAAAAAACGAGTATACGTTTTGTTTCTATCTTCTCATTTCTTTATCAATAATCTTAACTTTGATTATAGCCTATCTTGTGGTAAGACTACTTTTACTGGATAAGAAACTTGGTTTAATAATTGCTGTATCTTCAGCTGCAGCATTTTGCTCGCTCGTCGTTTTAGGTTTCTCTTCCTCTATTTTCCTTTCAGGACAGCGAATTGCATTCTTTTCAAACATGCTTATTGCCACTTCGTGTGCTGTTTTATTTTCAAGTTTACCCAAAAATAAACTTACAAAAAATTTATACATATCAGCAGTTACTTACGCAAGTCTGACCTTTATAATTAATTGTTTTGCATTTAAACTTTTCGAACTACCTTTAATGGGATAAAAAAACTGACAGAGTGAAAACTCTGTCAGTTTTTCTTTATGTTATATTGAGTACTGTTCTTTGAAAATCTGAGTAAGATTATACATCTGCTCTATTTCAAGCTGACGATTACGCTTAAATTCGCTTGCGTCTCTTGCTCTAGAAATGAATTCCATCTTGTTTCCTTCAAGATTCTGATAATATTTAGCATTTACAGGATACTGCTGACATTCTGCTACGGAGAAGAAACCTACGAAATCTTGAACTTTCTGCGCAAGTTCAGGGTTTTTATCAAAGTTTTCGCAGAGCCATACATAAAATTCAGGATGGAAGTTTGCCATAACACCTGAAAAACCTGCGCAGCCAATCTGCATTGATTCAAGGAATGTTGCTGAGTTTGCATTATAAATCTTGAAATCAGTACCTTTAACTGCATCAAGTTTTGCCTGAATTTCATCAAGATTACAGCTTGTATCTTTAAGGAATCTAAATTTTCCGGTCTGACTGAGTTCTTTAAGTACATAAGGAGTCATAAGCCTCTTGTAAGGATAAGGACATTCATAAATACCGAGACCGATTTCAGGGATATTATTAACAACATATTCCATGTTTTTAAGGAAAACACTATCATCCTCATCAGCCTTTGCAAGTCTGTTTGAGATAAATACATAACCATCAATACCTACATCAATAAACTTGTTTGCTTCTTTGATCTGTGTGTCAAGATCATCAGCTGTGTGTCCTGATGCAACAATAGTCATACCTGCAGGAGCATTTTTGACAATAAATTTAAGAAGTTCAAGTCTTTCTCTAAAAGAAAGGAAGAAAATTTCACTTGACTGACAAATTGCAAAAATACCTGCAACACCTTTTTTGTCATACCATTCAATTAATTTTTCAACAGCATTGTAATCAATTTTGTTATCTGCTGTGTACGGTGTAATCATTGTCGGGTAAACACCATTGGGAATATCTTTTATCATTTTTATGCACTCCTTATAAATTATTATTTAACAATTTTATAAAATACTTTTTTACCTTTTTTAAGAATAACATCACCGGCTGCAATCTCTTCAATAGTAATCACTTTTGAAAAATCTGTAACTTTTTCATCGTTGAGTGAAATACCACCCTGCTGAATAAGACGTCTAGCTTCACCATTTGATTTTGAAAGACCGGCTTTTACAAGCACTCTAATAATACTAACAGCACCATCTTCGAAATCATCATCTGAAAGTTCAATTGTGGGCATATTATCGAGATCTGCACCGCCAGAGAACAATGCACGTGCTGCAGTCTGTGCTTTCACAGCTTCTTCTTCACCATGAACAAGATTTGTCATTTCATAAGCGAGAATTTCTTTTGCTTTGTTAAGCTCACTGCCTTCCCACTTATCCATTTCATCAATCTGTTCGAGCGGAAGGAATGTAAGCATTCTGATACATTTAAGTACGTCATCATCACTTACATTTCTCCAATACTGATAGAAATCAAATGGAGAAGTTTTGTTGGGATCAAGCCATACAGCATTACCTGCTGTTTTACCCATTTTATTACCATGTGAGTCAGTAAGAAGTGTAATTGTCATGCAATGAGCATCTTTACCAAGTTTTTTACGGATAAGTTCAGTACCGCCAAGCATGTTTGACCACTGGTCGTTACCGCCAAACTGCATATTACAGTTATAATGCTGATAGAGATGATAGAAGTCATATGACTGCATTATCATGTAGTTGAACTCAAGGAATGATAAACCTTTTTCCATTCTCTGTTTATAACAATCTGCACGAAGCATATTGTTTACTGAGAAACAAGCACCAACTTCTCTGAGCAAATCAACATAGTTGAGATTGAGAAGCCATTCTGCATTGTTGACCATCTGTGCTTTACCTTCACCAAACTCAATGAATCTTTCCATCTGTTTCTTGAAGCATTCTGCATTATGGTCAATGTCTTCTTTAGTGAGCATTTTACGCATGTCAGTACGTCCTGAAGGGTCACCAATCATTGTTGTACCGCCACCGATAAGAGCAATTGGTTTGTTTCCTGCCATCTGAAGACGTTTCATAAGTGTCAACGCCATGAAATGTCCTGCAGTAAGGCTATCTGCTGTACAGTCAAAACCAATGTAAAATGTAGCTTTACCGTTATTTATCATTTCACGGATTTCATCTTCATTTGTTACCTGCGCAATCAGACCTCTTGCAATGAGCTCTTCATACAATTTCATTTCTTTCATCCTTTCAATTTACACCATAACCGATTACGAATCGGCAATAACTTAGTTTTCTTCAGTAACTGAAGTTTCTTCATTATTCTCAACAGAATTTTCAGTAACTATTTCTTCGGTTGATTCTTCTTTAAGAAATTCATCAATGGTAACGGTACCATCCATAAGATTTTTAAAATCCTTACCATCAATTTTTTCTTTTTTCATCAAAACATTTGCAATCAACTCAAGTTTATCCATGTGTTCTGTAAGAATTTTTTCTGTACGAGAATATGCGTTTCTGATGATATCATCCATCTCTCCGTCTATAAGAGATGCTGTGGTTTCAGAGAAGTTTCTTGTCTGGCTATAGTCTTTTCCCAAGAAAACCTCGTGGTTTGATGAACCATAGTTAATCGGTCCTAATTTATCACTCATACCGTAACGTGTTACCATATTTCTTGCAAGTTCAGTAGCACGCTCTATATCATTAGAAGCACCACTTGAAATATCACCAAGAACTAAAGCTTCAGCTACTCGTCCGCCGAGAAGAATAACGAGCTGGTCGAGAATATCCTTTTTAGAAATAAAGTTTTTATCTTCTGTAGGAATATGCATTGTGTATCCGCCGGCCATACCTCTGGGAATGATAGAAATCTGATGAACAGGATCCTGACCTTCAAGATAATAGGTTGAAACTGCATGACCAGCTTCATGGAAAGAAACAAGTTTCTTTTCTTTAGGTGTAATCTTATGAGATTTCTTTTCAGTACCAACTACAACTTTAATTGTAGCTTCTTCAATTTCGTCTTTAGTAATAGCTCGTTTACCCCTGCGAGCAGCGAGTAATGCAGATTCGTTAAGAAGGTTTTCAAGGTCTGCACCCGTGAAGCCTGCGGTAGAATGTGCGATAACTTTCAAATCAACATCAGGAGCAAGAGGTTTATTTCTTGCATGAACTTTAAGAATTTCTTCTCTGCCCTTAACATCAGGTCTGCCAACAGTAATCTGTCTGTCAAAACGACCGGGTCTTAACAAAGCGGGGTCAAGAATATCAGGTCTGTTAGTTGCGGCAATAATAATTACGCCTTCATTTACACCAAAACCGTCCATTTCAACGAGAAGCTGA
>JAZSFV010000113.1:0-2599 GCA_045532395.1 Acutalibacteraceae bacterium | reverse complement strand
TTTGAAAGTTTAACTTTGTTCTGCCACATTTCAACACCGGTTATTGACTGTGAAAGGGGATACATCATGTTGCTCTGACCTGATGCAAGCCATAATTCGCCGAAAACGATGTTTTTAAGAACTCTTATGTCTTTTCCGTTTTCGTAGAGAATAATAATATATTCTGTGTAAGAGCCTTTCGGAGCCATGAAAGATACTGTGAACTTACTGTCAGTACCTATTGTGCTTTTGCCTGAAGCGATAAGCTTTTTGCCGTGGTAAAGCTCGGCTTTAATTTCATTTCCAGGCTTTCCTGTGCCGGCAAGAATTGCTTCTTTACTGTGCTGGAAAAGCATTGAGTCTGCATATATTGTGTAAAGCTTTGCAGTTTCTTCCTCTGCAGAAACGGAGATAGCCATGATACTGAAGGCAATAACAACTGCAAGCAAAACAGATATAATCTTTTTCATTTGCTACCACGTCCTTTATCTGAACAACGAAAGGATGAGATTGAAGATGATTTCGAAAAATTCACGGATTGTAAGGTTTGCTACCATGTTGTCAGTGCTCATATCGTCAGTAATGTTGCCCGTGCCTTCGATAACCTTGCCGTCATAGTCTGAAGTATGAGAATCAAGCCATGAAATCATGCCTTTTGGGAAAGTAAGAGTCACATCTTCACCAAGACCATTTTGGGTTGTCATGTAGTGATAACTGCCGTTATCTGTTGTGAACAAATCGTAGTTTACTGCAAACCATGCGTGGTGACTGCTTGAAGTCTTTTTACCGTCAGCATAGCAAACTTTTGTAAGAGTTGAAAATCTGCAATCTTCAGCAACGTTTGTAATATTTATAAGTTTCTGCCATGTGGGAGTAACGCCTATGTAATAACTTACGAGAGGGTCACGGCTGCTTGATGTGAGCCATATGGGCATATCTTTAAGGTTAGAAAGAGCCTCTTCATCAGGAGACCATGCAGGGCAGATGGGGAAAGCAGCTGCAAACATTTCAGGGTATGCAATTGCCATTTTAAGTGTCATCTTACCGCCCATTGAGTAACCGCCGATATAGATACGGCTTAAATCAATGTTGTCTTTATTTTGTACAATAAAATTGTCTATAGCACTTCTCAAAGGCTCAATTGTTTCGTTTGTCCAGCAAACACCAAGCTCTTCTCTTGAACGTGCAACCATAATGAATGCGCCGCCTGCAGAGAAACGTGACTGAAATTCGTCACTTGCCCAGAAGCCTATCTGGCTTGCTTCAAGAGGTTTGCCTTCGTAAGCACCGTCAGATAAACCGTGAAGCCATACTACAAGGGGGTATTTTGTTGTGTCGTTTTCTTTAACGGGTGAGTAGTAACGGTAGTCGATTGAAAAATCGCCTACAACAGGACCTTCGCCCTTTTCAAACTGTGCGTTGATTGCTTCAAGACCGTCGTTAAGAGAAACGGCGCTTGCACTTACGGGGATAATAAGTGTGAAAGCAAGAGTGAGAATCAAAGCAATAAATTTTTTCATTTTCAGTCACCTCATTTTAATTTTTATGTATTAAAAATTACATTTTAAAACTGTCGTTATATCGTTTTACCCATTTGATAACGGCTTTTTTGTCGTATTTCTGGGGCATTGTAGATGTTGCTGCAATAGCCTTGCCGAAGTTGCCGATAAGAAACATGGCTTTTTTGACTATCGGAAGATTATGAATAAGTGCAATGGTCTTTTTCTTCAGAATATCCATGGGAACATAGCTGAAAATAGACCAGAGACTGTTTGTGTCAGCAGTGATAGTCATGTCGTCTTCATTGAGAACACCTGTTGAAAGAAGATAGTCAATATCGTCACCGCTCAGATGTGCCATCATCATTTTGATGCAAGCCATAGGTGCAAGACCGTTGCCGAGTTCTTTATAGAAATTACGCTGATAAGTCCAGAGAGTTTCTGCACTGTAAGCCATGTCTGTGTCTGCAATGATAGCTTCTGCGAGTATTTTGGAAGCTTTGAGAGTGTTTGCAATACCTGAACCGATAATAGGCACAGTCATAAAAGCACTGTCGCCGATAGCAGCATAACCGTCTGCAACAAGAACGCCTAAAGGTTGACGTACGGGAATATTCACAAACTGACCGCCACGTAATTTTTCAGTACCCAGCGAGGGGTTATCCTGCCTTAATACGTTAATTGTTCTTTCAACTTCAGCCATGTCAAACTTCTCGAAACGGCCGATAAGCACGTCGGTCCATTCTTCTTCGGTCGCAACCCATGAAATTCCTTTTTTGTTTTCAGGGAGAAGAATAACTTTGTATTTGTTGACATCATCTACTTCAGCAGTTTTGTTGAAGAATGCTCTGTAAACGTAAAACTGCTCATAATTTCCTACTTCGTTCTGAATGCCGAGATTGGGCGGAAGATTACGTCTTACGGGTGAGTGGATACCACATGCATCAATAACAAGGTCTGCATATTCTCTGCCTTTTTCAGTTTCAATACCTACAACACGGTCTCCCAACATTACAGGTCCTGAAACAGCACAGTTATATACAAATTTTACCCCTGCTTTTTCTGCGTGAGAAATAAGATGGTTGTAAATATCTTTTCTTTCCATCTGAATTTCAAGCTGG
>JAZSFV010000064.1:0-3302 GCA_045532395.1 Acutalibacteraceae bacterium | reverse complement strand
GTAAATCAGTTCAGGCAGAAGTTGACGTTAAGGTTGATTTCTCAATCGGTGACTGGTTCACAATCATCTGGGAAGTTCTCAAAGTTGCATTTGAAGTTGTTATCGGCGGTCTTTTCGGAAGCCTTATGTGATAGCAGTTTTTGACTGAAAATTTTCGGGTAGCCTTTATGGTTACCCGATTTTTTTTATGCCGATTTCAACTTGACGACAAATTATAATTTAAATGTAAAGTGCAGAGTGCATAGTGCAAAGTTTATGGTGGGCAAAGCCCACACCCAAAAGAATCAGCGTCGCAGACCCGAAATTCTGCATTTTGCATTTTGCATTCTGCACTAAATTATAATTTACCATTATATTGTAAATCACGTCACAGCTATCTATTTTTGTTCAAACTATTGTCAATATAAGAAATTTGTAGTATAATAATAGTTTGTAAAAATGTTTTTTTGAGGGTGAAAAATTTGGATAAAAGAAATAGTGTCAGAAACGTAGCGATTATTGCCCACGTTGACCACGGTAAAACAACACTTGTTGACGAAATGCTTAAACAGAGCGGTATTTTCCGTTCAAATGAGCAGGTGCAGGACAGAGTGATGGACTCTAACGACCTTGAAAGAGAAAGAGGAATCACAATCCTTTCCAAAAACACATCAATCCACTATAAAGACACAAAAATCAACATCGTTGATACTCCCGGACATGCTGATTTCGGCGGTGAAGTTGAACGTATTTTAATGATGGTTGACGGCGTGCTTCTTTTGGTTGATGCTTTCGAGGGTTGTATGCCCCAGACAAGATTTGTTCTTAAAAAGGCATTGGGCCTGGAAAAGAAAGTTGTGGTTGTTGTTAATAAAATCGACCGTCCCGGTGCACGTCCTGAAGAAGTTATTGACGAAGTGCTTGACCTTTTCATTGAACTTGGTGCAAACGAAGACCAGCTTGAATTCCCTGTGGTCTATGCTTCCGCAAGAGAAGGCTATTCTTCACTCGACAGTTCAGTACGTGAAGGGGATATGAGACCGCTTCTTGAATCAATTCTTGAAAATATCGAATGTCCCGAGGGCGACCTCGAAGGACCGACACAGGTTCTTTTCTCAAGCCTTGATTATGACGATTATATCGGCAGAATCGGTATCGGACGTGTTGAAAGAGGCACAATCAAAAAAGGTGAAAGCGTTGTTCTCTGCAAAACCGACGGCACAACACAGAACGTGAAAATTGCACGTCTTTATCAGTTTGAGGGTCTTAAGAGAGTTGAAGTTGACACTGCTTCCATGGGCGACCTTATCTGTGTTTCAGGTATTGATGGGCTTAATATCGGCGAGACAATCTGCTCTCCCTCATGTGTAGAAGCTCTTCCGTTCATTAAAATCGATGAACCCACAATTTCAATGAACTTCATCGTAAACGACAGCCCCTTTGCAGGCTGAGAGGGTAAATTTGTTACTTCAACAAACCTCCGTGACAGACTTGACAAGGAAGTTGAAACAAACGTAAGTATGCGCGTTGAAGATACTGAAACAACTGATACATTCAAGGTTTCAGGCAGAGGTGAGCTTCATCTTTCAATCCTTATCGAAACAATGCGTCGTGAAGGATATGAATTCCAGGTTTCACGTCCTAAAGTTATCATGAAAGAAGAAAACGGCGTAATGCTTGAGCCTGTTGAACTTCTTATTGTAGAAGTGCCTGAAAACTATGTAGGTGCAGTTATTGAAAAATTAGGCTCACGTAAAGGTGAACTTGAAAATATGGGCACACGTGACGGCGGTATGACTCATCTTGAATTCAAAATTCCCTCACGCGGTCTTATCGGCTACCGTTCAGAATTCATGACAGATACAAACGGTAATGGTATCATGAACCAGCTTTTTGAAGGTTACGTGCCTTATGCAGGCGATATCAAAATGCGTGAGCGTGGTTCAATCGTTGTTCACGAAACAGGCGAAAGCACAGGCTATGGTCTTTTCAATACTCAGGACAGAGGCAGACTTTTCATCGGCCCCGGCGTTGATGTTTACGAGGGTATGATTGTAGGCGAATGTTCAAAGGATGAAGACATTGTCTGCAACGTCTGTAAGAAAAAACAGATGACAAATACCCGTGCAGCAGGCTCTGACGATGCTTTAAGACTTGTTCCTCATTCAGTATTGAGCCTTGAGCAATGCATGGAATTCATAAGTGACGATGAACTTCTCGAAATCACTCCTGAATCATTAAGACTCAGAAAACGCATTCTCTCAAAAGAACTTAGAATGAAGAAAAAATTCGGTAATAAATAATGCCCGGGTCTGATTTCAATATCGACGGTGCAAAAGAAAACAAAATCAAATCAGCAGTTGCAGATTTGATTGTAATAACCACAAAATAACTTCTCGGGGAGGTATTATTATGGCAGTGACTAAGACGAATCCCAACAATGAAAGTTACAAACACGTCAAAACAAATGAATTTGTGCTTTATCTGCTCGGTGTGTTCTTTTACACAACTATGACAGGTATGGTCGGCGGAAACAGAAACGCATACCTTGTCAATGTTTTGAGATTACCCGAATCACAGACATCACTTTTTAATTTGTTAACGGCTGTTATTCCGTTTGTACTTAATTTCTTTATTGTAATGTACATTGACGGAAGAAGAATGGGCAAAGGCGGAAAATTCAGACCTATAGCAATGCTTGTGGCAGTTCCGATGGCAATTGTTATGATGCTGTCTTTCTGGGCACCCAAAGGGCTTTCGGGAACGATTCTTATGATATATGTTGTAACTCTTGCTGTGCTCTGGTCGGTTTTCTGTACATTCGGCAATTCGATCAATATGATTGCAAATGTTATGACACCCAACCTCAAGGAACGTGACCAGGTTCTTTCTTTCAGAAGTATTTCATCGGCAATCGGTAACTCTGCACCTGTTGTTATTGTGCTGGTTGTAGGTCTTATCTGGAATAAGGATAATCCTGAACTTATTGAGGCTGTTACAGGCACAAGTATCCGCAGCGTTGAAGGTCTTCAATACATAATTTCTGCAGCTCTTTGCAGCGTAGTAGGCGTTATTACTGTTCTTCTTGGCATGAAAGTTGTACGCGAAAGAACTGTTTACACTGCAGAAAAGAAAAATCCCCTTGCAGGTTTCGTTGATATTATTAAAAATAAATATGCATGGACAATCATTGTTTCTGAGTTTTTAAAGAGTTTCAGAGGTATTTCAACATTTATGGAAGCATTTATTGCAGCGGCTGTTCTTGGTGATATCTCAAAGAAAATTCTTTTCGTGCTTCCCGTTGGTATCGGCACAGCGGTTGG
>JAZSFV010000199.1:0-11495 GCA_045532395.1 Acutalibacteraceae bacterium | reverse complement strand
CAAGCAAAATATTTTTGAAACTGAAAATACTCTGCTGAGGAGTATATTTAGGTGTGTTTGTTTCGTTATCATATTCAATGTCTACATTTATGCTTTTGTCTGTCTTATCATAAATATAGAAGCCTTTACATTTTTCTATTTTGTCGTTTATCCAGAAATAGAAGCCTTCTTCGTTCTGAACGGGATCAACGACATAAGCAACCTGATAATCTTCTCTGAAGAAATTTTCCTGTATAAATTTATCATATTCGGAAAGGAAAATACCGAAATCAGGATGTGTGTGAATCCAGCCTAAAATTTTAGAGCCGGAATATTTTTTATCTATTTCTTTGTGAACGTATTCCCATGTTTCGTGAGTAAATTTAAGTGTTGTAGGTGTTCCTTCACAATATTTTGCTTCAATAAAACCATTGATTACAATATTTGTTTTACCGAATTCTTCTGTAGTATAGCCTACAAGCATACCGCCGCTTTCATTTTTTGTTTTATTCTGTGAAAAGCGGTGAATATCTTTATAAACCTTCTGTAAGATATATATATTCTTATCTTCTTCTACACGTTCACCTACAGGCAATATGTTTTTCGGAAGAACTTTTTCGTCAATAACTTTTTCAGTTGATTTTGAACGGCTTTTTGCTTTCGTCTTTTTCTTTTTTGCCATATTTATCACTCCAATATTTCAATTTCAAAATCTACTCTTTCTTTTGGATCATATTTAAGTTTAAGATTCTTTTTTCGCTGATATACAAGCAGAATAACGAGAACAATGTTAATAATGACAGAAACTGCAAGTAATATATATGCAACATTGACAGATTTCGGAGAAGTTTCTCTGCCTGTTTCTTCTTTCTCTTCCCCTGTTACAATTTCTTCTTTTTTGCTTGTATCACCTGAAGGTAAATCAGCAGAAGCAACCTCACCTGAAACATTTCCTTTTTCATCAAGTGTCAGGCCAAGTTCTGATAAATAACTACATACATCTTTCATGGGAATTGCAAGACCGATTCCCTCGCTATCCATCATTTTAAGGGTGTTCATACCCAGAACTTCGCCATTATCATTCAGCAACGGACCGCCACTGTTGCCTTCGTTTATCGCAGCGTCTATCTGAATATAACTATAATTGCCTATCTGCCTTTCTTTAGCAGAAATTACACCTTTTGTAAGAGTATATGCCATACTTTTAGGAGCACCTATAGCGTAAATATCATCACCTGTGTTTACATTTTCTTTATCTGCCACAGGAATATATTTAAAAGTTTTACCTTTCACTCCCAAAACAGCTATGTCGCGGTCTTTATCCATTCCCACAACAAAAGCTCTGTATTCTTCTCCCGAATATGTTTTGACAACAACATCGTTTCTGTTTTCAACAACGTGTGCATTTGTCACAATACAGTCTTTACCGAGAGCAAATCCGCTACCGAGAGCATTTCCCGAATAAATTACAAATACTGACTCATAAACTTCTTCCGCCTTAAAACCTATTGCGGAAGCAGACAATGTGTTGGCGAGTAATACTGCCAACACTGTCAATAAAGAGATTAACATTTTAAGCGATTTCACAATATTACCCGCCTTTATAAATTTTATCTGGTATTGAATACGAGAACAGAGTTACCTATAGCAATAGTGTCGCCCTGACGAAGGATATGTCGTACCGTTCTGTTACCATTTACAACTGTACCCATAGGTGTACCGCAGTCAGTAAGAACATACTTGTTTCCTTCAAGTTTGATATCGCAATGGTGAGGTCCTACAAGCTTATCTTTAAAGAGAACGATTGTGTTCTTTGCATTGTTACCGATACTTGTTGTACCTGCAAATACAAGATATTCTTTACCTTCAAATTCACCACGTATAACCTTAAGCCATGCCTGTTTTGCAAACTGTTCAAGCAATCCTACTCCAAGGCCTATAAGAAGTCCCATAACAACTATACCGATTCCTCTTGCAACAACGTCATTAGGAATAATATCACAGATGTAGTTGAACAAGAAGCCTCCTATGAAGCCGCCGCCTAAGCCGCCGAGCGCACAGAACAACAAACGTTTAACGTCAATTTTGATAAGACCTACTGCAAGACCGATACCGAGACCCATAATTGCCCATGCAAAACCTCTTATGAGAGCCGCACTTATATCACTCGGGTCTTCATCAAGCAGTTCTGAATACAACCACTGTGCAAGATAACCGCTGACAAAACCAAGAACAGTTGAAACCACGGCACCTATTGCACCGAATTTAAGTGCATTAGCTTTAGAACCATAGAATACACCTTCACCTATACCAAGCAACAAACCTATAAACAGTGCAATAACAGCTGTCCAGAGTGCCGTTGCAAGTCGAAGCATATTTTCCATTTTATCTTTCATTTTTTCAATGCCGTTTTCTACATCATCTTCGCCGGATAAGAAGTCTATATTAAACTCCTCTTCTGCTGATTCAAACAAATATTTTTCTGCTTCATCGCTCTTTTCAAGGAATTTTTCCAGGTCAGCTTTCGCTGCATCTGACATATCTCCGCTTTCATACCATCTTGAGAAAGCATCATCATCTTCAATATCAACATCATTGGCCTTACACCACTGGTTAAATTCCTTATCAACGCTTTTGGATATTTCTTCAGCTTCATCAGTTGTTTCAAAATATAAAGCTAATTTTTCGTAACCCATTAAATTAGCAAAAAATGCTCTGCTGTTCATAGCGCCGCTTACTTCTGAAATACCAAAGCTCAATATAGCACCGATAAGTGCCCACAGGAAACCTTTTACAAGGACTGTCTTGAAGTTGACTTTGCCGCCTTTTACCACACCGCCGTGGGCAACAGTCTGCATACGCTGTGCTGTGGGTACAAACTCAATTCCTTCAAGCTCTTCTGCAGTAATTTCAAAGTCATTTTCGTCAGTTACATCAGCAACAACATCACCTGTTTCAAGAGGCTCTGTTGCAGACACATTTTCGTCAGTTGACTGTGTTTCTTCTTTATTTTCTTCCTGCACGTTTCCGTCGTCATCAAAAAGGTCAATTTCAACACTGTCTTTTGCTGAAGCATAATCAGCAATATAAAGGTTGACGTTGCCTACCGGGAACAAGTGCTTGTTTTCTATTGCCCACTGTGCAGCTTCTGCAGACAAGGGGCTGTATGAGTTCCATGATTTATACTGAATCATATCGCCGATATTGATAATAATATCACTTAATGATTCACCTGCGCCCCAAATATCACCGATACAAATCTGACCGTCTCTGAAGTTGGGATGCCAGATAGGTGTTGTAATTCTGCAGATCGGTTTATAACGGGGATACTCTGCATGAAGTGTGATCTCAACCTCGTGTCTTGCAAGAGTTTCAATTTTTCCGTCAGGTAATAAAAATATTCCGTTCACAAAATATGTAACATGATATTTTTCAGGCGGTTCATCGCCTATAGGTGTTACCATAATATTTTTGTGATTGGCAAAATCTTTCTTCACCTGCTCCCAGTCAGAAGCAAGTCTTCTCATTCTTGCGGTCATCAATTATTCCTCCAATAAGTTTCCGAAAACTTCCTGTTCGTCTTTCGTAAATTCGTAATGTACTGTGTTTATGCCTACTCTGCCTCCCACGATGTGCAGCAAGGGAATTCCGATTTCAAACAAAGTTTTATCAAGGAAATCTTCATCGCCTTTGATTGTATGTATGCTATCAAAAGACATCTGTTTTCCACATTCGGGGCATACCAACATTCCGCCTTTAAGTTTATGCACGGGAGCAAACAGTTCGCGACTTTCTCCGCAGGAGCATTTTGCATAAGTTGCAATATCTCTGTCAAAATCCACAACTGCATTTTCACCCATATCATTTTTGATTTCTCTGGCAAGTTCACCAATTGTCATTGTGCGTACAGACCACGGCTTTTCGATTATTTTTTCGTAAATATCGTGGCTCATACAATCAGGTTTTTCCTGATATTCAACAACATATGAATCGTGATTAAGACCGTTGAAAACATAACCCTTACCTGCCAGAGTCGGAAGATTACGGTCTGAATGCAGCAATTTAAGCAATTCCTGCACCTGAACGCCTGCAATAACAGATGATGAAGTGGGTGTAGTAGGAATTTTGCCCTCTGCCATCTGCTCATGTGTAAGCAAAGCACAGGATTTTCTCTTGTTTATAAGAAGCCAGTCAGTTTCTGTCATTGTGCATTCATAGCAAGCACCTTTACCAGGAACAAACACACGTGCAAATCCGTTGAGTGCTTCTATAGCACCGTCAATCCACGGTTTATTCACTTTATAACAGGACTGATTTATCGCAAGACGTGCTTCTCTGTTGTCAAGTCCGCCTAAAACAACATCCATTCTTTTAAACACACCGAGACCAACATCATCTATAATGTTGCTGACATAAGCTTTTGCTTTGACATCAGGATTAATTTCCATTGCTCTTTCAGCAGCAACTTCCGCTTTGTAACGGCCTACATCTTTTGCTCTGTAAAGAACTGAACGTGTAAGATTTGTGTTCTCTATACCGTCCATATCAAAAATAAGTATTTTACCTATACCAAGCAGAGTAAGATTTTTCACTAATTCATTTCCGATTGCACCTGCACCAACCACCATGATTGTTGCATTTTTCAATCTATCCTGGTCCCACCAGGGAATAAGACGAAGACGACTGTATCTGTCTTCTTCAAAATCAGAACTCTGCAAATCAAAATTATTTTCCATCAGTTTACACCGCCGGCTGTTATTTCAGGCTGAAGACGAAGAACATCGCCATCTTTAATTCCTGCTTCGCCAAGTGTCTGTGCTTCAAGCAACTGACGACCTGTTACTTTGTGAATGAATTTATAGCTTATAGGATTACCGTCAGGACCTACTGAAGGCAATTTGATTTTTTCAACAAGCTTTACCATAATGATACCGCATTTGATATCATCCGGAAGACCTACTTTCTGTTCTTTATTGCCTGTTGCATCAACAACAATAACGTTTACTTTACCCATTTTAAAAATCTCCTTTTGTATATTTTCCTTTTAAATATTATAATATAATATTTTTTCAAAATTTACAAGACTTGAGATTTTATTTTTTAAAATTAATACCAATTTTTTTTGCATATTTTTAAGCCGTTACATTGGTTAGTAACAACTTCTCTTTTACCTGTCGTTAAAGGCCAAAAGCAAAGAAAAAAGCCACCCTGCAAAACCTATTTGATTTTTCTGTTATATTTATCTTATGCATTTCCTTGATTTTCGCAAGTTTCTGTGATACCATAATACAGTACGTAACAAGCAACAATATATTATATATTTTATCCCATTTTCAGTTTATTTCCGCGGAGGTATTTAATTGTGGCAACTATACTTCTTGTTGTAATTTATATTGCATTTATAGGTCTCGGAGTTCCTGATTCACTTATCGGCTCTGCGTGGCCTGCTATTCATACGGAGCTTAATATTCCCGTTGAGGCAGTCAGCGTTCTCACGTTTCTCATTTCCGGCTGCACTGTTTTATCAAGTATGTTCAGTGCAAAAATTCTCAACAAACTCGGAACTGCGAAAGTTACGGCTTTCAGCACTGCCATGACTGCACTGGCTTTGTTCGGCTACTCTGTAGCACCATCTTTCTGGTTTATGATTCCGTTGGCTATCGTGCTCGGTCTCGGTGCAGGTGCTATAGACTCAGGACTTAACAACTATGTGGCACTGCACTGCAAGGCAAGTCATATGAATTTTCTCCACTGTTTTTACGGTGTGGGAGTGTCTCTCAGCCCTTATCTTATGTCCAATGCATTAAGTAACATCGGCTGGCGTGGTGGCTACCGCTATGCTTTTTATGTACAGTTGGGTATTGCAATATTGCTGATTGTGTCTATGCCTTTATGGAAAAAATCTTCTGCATCTGAAGAAACGGAAGAAGAAAAAGGAGTAAATCTCACTATTTTACAGATGGCTAAAAAGTCAGAAGTCCGTCTGGTATGGCTTATTATGCTCGTTACAAATGCAATTGAATACGCCTGCGGAGTATGGGGAAGTACATATCTTGTAGAACAAAAAGGATTCGAGATAAAACACGGTGCACTTGCACTGACAATTTATTATGTTGGCATGTCAATCGGACGTTTTGTTTCAGGTTTACTCTCTGATAAAATAAGCACCTGGAAGCGTATCGGCATAGGCTCTGCCATTCTTGCTCCTGCCATTATAATTATGCTTCTCCCCTTGCACGGAGTGTTTGCCGTTGTCGGCTTGTTTCTTATAGGCCTGGGTAACGGTTCTGTTTATCCCAACATGATACACCTTACACCCCACAATTTCGGAAAAGAAGTTTCGCAATCAATTATGGGTTCGCAGATTGCCTTTGCTTACATCGGCGTTATGTTAGCACCGCCTATGGTCAGTCTTATAAGCGGAGTTTTCGGAATAAAAGTATATCCTGTCTTGCTTGCTGTACTTTATGTGGCAATGGTTATTGCTCTGAAGTTATTTATCAATCGCTTAAAGAAGCAAGGCAGATATAATATAAATGTGTGAATTCAAAAAGGTATCCGTAATGAAAAACAACGATAATTTCAATTTGAACAGTTTCATCTCCCCTGATGTTTCATTTTCACCTGTATACATCTGGGTATGGAACGACATCTGCACCCGGGAAATTATAGATGCTCAGCTTACAGAAATGCAGAAGCTGGGCATACGTGCATTTTATATCCTGGCCGAGCCTGAAAATTTCCGCCCTGACAGTATGCCCACAAGCCTTAAGCCTGACTATCTCTCTGAAGAATATTTCAGGCTTTGTGCTTATGCTCTAAAAAAAGGTAAAGCACTTGGTATGAATTGCTGGATTTACGATGAAGGCGGCTGGCCCTCAGGCAGTGCATGCGGAAAGGTTATGAGAGACCATCCCGAATATGCACGTCAGGTACTGAAATTTCATGAGCGCTCATTCTCCGCAGGAGATGTGTATAAAAAAACAACACCTGATGTTCTTTGTGCTTTTCTGAATGATAAAGAAGCCATTGAAGACGGTTACATATTCCTTAAAGATTCTGTTATAACTGAATATATTGCAGAAAAAGAGAACGGTAATTATCCCGATTTGTTGAATAAAAAAGCGACAGAATATTTTATTGAAACCACTCACCGGAAATATGCCGATGCTCTGAAAAACGAGTTCAGTGAAACTGTCAAAGCCGTATTTACGGATGAGCCCAAAGCCCCATTGATGCCGTTCAATAAAGAATTAGCAGAGAAATACGAAGCAACATATGGCGAATCAGTATTGCCACACCTTCCGTTGATTGCAAAAAGAATATCTGTCACAGAAGAAAATGTCCATATATTACATCGCTGGTATGATTTATGCAGCCGTATGTTCTGCGAAAATTATTTACTCCCTTGCAAAAAATGGGCAAATGAAAACGGTATTGCTTTTACGGGACATCTTGATAAAGACCACAGCCCTCTCGGTTGTATGGACGGTGGCGGAAACTTTAACCTGATGCGTGCTATCAGATGCTTTGATATCCCAGGCATAGATGTTATATGGCGTCAGCTTTACCCTGAAAATAAAATTGCAAGCAAAGATGACGTGAACGCTTATAACGGATTTTTCCCAAGATATGCTTCATCTGCTGCAGCACAGAACGGCACAAAATTTGCGATGAGTGAAATCTTCGGCGTGGCAGGTCCCGGGCTTACTTACGATACAATGAGATACACCGTAGGCTATCAGGCTGTACGTGGAATAAATATCTTCAATCCCTTTAATTTCCCCCTTGGCCGTAAAGGTCAGCTTCTTGCTCAGGAATTGCCGATTTTTACGGAAAATCAGGTATTCTACCGTTATCTCGGTCAGTTCAATCGTTATACCGAGCGGTTATGTTATATATCTTCTTTGGGAGAACGTGTATGCGAAACAGGAATTTATTATCCCGTTTCTGATTTTCAGGGCGGTCTGAAAGCAGAATCTGTAGCAGAAGAATTTGATACTCTCGGCAGAGAACTTGAAGATAAAATGGTGGATTTTGACATTGTTGACGATGATGTTATACAGACTGCAGAAATAAACGACGATGGATTCATGCATATCGGCAGAGCGAAATATAAAAACATTATCATTCCAAAAGATGCCTACGTCCCTGAAAAGACACAAAAAGCATTGAAAGATTTTATCAATTGTGGCGGCAGAGTTATCTACGAAATTTCAAATCTCACACCTGTAATTCAGGTTGACGGCGACGGATTGAGGGCTATGCACCGAAAAACTGAAAATGCAGAAATTTTCGTTCTTTTCAGAGAAACGGGAGAAAGCAAAGATTACAAGATTTACTTACCTTCATCAAAAGGTTATCTGCTTGATTCAGGGAATGGTGAATTACAACGATTACAAGCTGAAAACGGTATTGTAAAACTTTCTCTTGCCATAGGCGAAACGGCTGTAATTTTACTTACAGATGAAAAGCTTAATGCCGGAAAGAAAAAAGAATTCAAAACGAAAATTGAACTTCAGGACGACTTTATTTTCAGTAAAGATACAGAACTTACCTGTAACGAAAACGGTTTTGAAAATATAATACATTCTGAAAACCCGGTTCCCGTCAGGTTGGGCGATTGGTCTTGTTTAACAGGCAGTAATTACTCAGGCAGCGGTGTTTATGAAACAACATTCACTATCCCCGATGAAAAGGTGGGAAAAGAAGGCGAAATGGACCTTGGTGATGTACATTTTGTAGCTTCCGTTTATCTGAATGACCAATTTTTAGATACATGTGTGATGACTCCGTACAAACTTAAAATACCGGCGGGACTACTGAAAAAAGAAAACAAACTGAAAATTGTTGTAACCAACACATCTGCAAACTGGTATATACATACCGATTATTTTGACAAATGGAAAAAAGAAGAATTATCTCCGTATTTTGACGGCGAAAAGGATTCGGCAAAAGACTCTGTATCAGGCGGATTGTACGGACCTGTTCTGATATGTACAGAATAAATTTTATAAATATTTCCATGAAAGAAAACCGCAGAGTTTATCTGGGCGAATTTTATAATGACCTTATATAATCCGTGCGTTTCACAAAAAAAACAAGCGTTGCATCGGGAAATTACAACTCCCTTTGCAACGCTTTTTTCTTCATTAATAATTTTTTAAGTAAAACAGGTTTTCTTGTGGTTATATTATCAGGCTTCATTTTTATCATACGAAGCATTTTTCTTTTTTTATTGACTGTCCATACAGAAACCAAAAGTCCATTTTTGCGAAAAGTTTCAATAAGCCCTGGCGTTACATTTCTGAAATTACAGTTTATTCCGATTGCACCGCTGTCTTTTACTTTATTTACAATTTCAAGCAAATATTCATCTGTCTGATTTTTTTTGCGAACAACAGAAAGATTAAGATAATACGGCATTTGTGGTGTATCTCTTTTTGCACTTTCAACAAAGTTTTCGTTGATTCCCGTATAAAATACTCTGTCACAGACTTTATATTCTTCAGCCATATCATACACTGCTTTAAGGTTATCGGTTGACTTGATGTCAAGGTTACAGAGAATATTTTTGTTTTTTCCCATCAGGGTGAAAACTTCACCAAGTTCAGGCTCTCCTCCAACCGGTTTATCATGTGATAAAACAGGTTTTCCGTTTTTGTCAAAATTAATATCAATTTCAAAGATATCCGCACCACTCTTTAAAGCCATCTCTACCGCTTCTATAGTGTTATCAGGAGTTTTTTCACAACCTGTATGTGCTGTTATTGTAAATTCCCCTGAAAAAACTTTCGGTTTCATCACAGTCAGCTCCTATGCAATTATTTAAAGCCATTATAGCATTTTTACGTTGCGCAAAGCAACATAAAACAAGAATAACTTTTGCAAATATTGCATACAAAACCATAAACACAGAACCATAACACCTTATGATAATAAAAAATCCTTATAACCGTAAGTTATAAGGATTTTTTTCTTTTATTAAGACATATGCAACAATAGTAAAAAACGGTTACATATTCTATGCTTTAAATTATTTTCAGACTCTTTATCAGAGTTTGCAGATATCTGATTCTGTTATAATGTGGAAACCTGCATCTTCAAGAGCTTTTTCTGCTTTAATATTATCTTCAACTCTTAAAACAACGTAGGCGTGTTTTTCTGTTCTCAACATAAAAGCATAAAGATATTCAACATTGATATCTGCCTTGTCCAAAACTCTCAACGCAGCAGTAAGCTTGCCAGGTTCATCACCGATTTTTACGCCTACAACATCAATTGTTTTTATAAGATAGCCTTTTTCTTCAAGAACTTTTTCTGCAGTTTTTTCGTCATTTACAATAAGTCTTAAAATACCGAGTTCTTCTGTTTCAGCAATAGAAAGTGCTCTTAAATTAACATTGTTTTCTGCAAGTATGTCTGTTATGGAAACAAGTGTCCCCTTTCTGTTCTGAACAAAAACTGTTAACTGTTTGATTGCCATTTTAAAAACTCCTTTCTGATTTATACTAATTTACGTTTATCAATAACGCGTACTGCCTTGCCCTCACTTCTTACAATGCTCTTAGGCGGAAGAAGATGAACGGCAGGATTGATACCAAGCATTATTTTCATAGCATTTGCAAGTGATTTTTCCATAGAGAGAACATCACTTAATTTATCTGTGAACTGTTCGGGGGACATTTCAACATTAACATCGAATGTGTCTGTATTATTTTTTCTGTCAACAATAATCTGATAGTTAGGCTCATAGCCCTCTTTCAGAAGAACTGTTTCAATCTGGCTGGGGAATACATTGACACCGCGGATAATAAGCATGTCGTCTGTTCTGCCCATAGGCTTAGCCATTTTTATAAGTGTTCGTCCGCATGAGCATTTCTTGCGTGAAAGAACACAGATGTCACGTGTGCGGTAACGAAGAAGCGGGAAAGCTTCTTTGTCAAGAGATGTAAAAACAAGCTCGCCCTTGCTTCCCTCAGGAAGAACTTCACCTGTTTCAGGGTCAATGATTTCTGCATAGAAATGGTCTTCGTTTATGTGCATGCCTGACTGTTCACTGCATTCGAATGCAACACCGGGGCCTGATGTTTCTGTAAGACCGTAAATATCATAAGCCTTTATTCCGAGAGTTGCTTCTATATTTTTTCTCATTTCTTCTGTCCATGGTTCTGCGCCGAAGATACCTGCTTTAAGCGGAATGTCTTCAGGCTTATAGCCCTGCTCTTTAAGTGTTTCTCCGATATATGCAGCATATGAGGGAGTGCAGCAAATAATACTTGCATTCAAATCCATCATGAACTGAATCTGTCTTTCTGTGTTGCCTGATGACATCGGGAGAGTAAGGCAGCCGACCTTATGTGAGCCGCCGTTGAGACCGGGACCGCCCGTGAAAAGACCGTAGCCGTATGCAACCTGGCAAACGTCCTTGTTTGTGCCGCCTGCAGCAGTGATTGCACGTGCACAGCAATCTTCCCACAAATCAACATCGTGCTGTGTGTAGAATGCAACAACTC
>JAZSFV010000094.1:0-2578 GCA_045532395.1 Acutalibacteraceae bacterium | reverse complement strand
GAATAAGCGAAAGAGAGTTAACGATGTTGTGTTCTCTTTCCATGTTTGTGCCTGTAAGTGCCCAGGGTTTTTCGTATGTTTCAACTTCGCCCATATCAAGGCTTACAGGTTCCATCATCTGACCCATTGTACCATCTGCAAGAATCATTGTGGGCATACGGTATTTGTCAGCAAGGTTGAATGCCTTGAATGTAAGAGAAGCCATTTCCTGAACTGATGCAGGAGCAAGAACGATAAGGTGGTAGTCACCGTGACCGCTGCCTCTTGTAGCCTGGAAATAGTCAGACTGTGAGGGCTGAATACCGCCGAGACCGGGGCCACCACGCTGAACGTTAACGATAAGCGCGGGAAGGTCACAACCTGCGATGTATGAAATACCTTCGCTCTTAAGTGAAATTCCGGGGCTTGAAGAAGATGTCATTACTCTTTTACCTGTTGCAGCAACACCGTAAACCATGTTGATTGCAGCAATTTCACTTTCTGCCTGAAGGAAAACGCCACCTTCGATTTTGGGCATACGTTTTGCCATGTAAGCAGCAACTTCTGTCTGAGGAGTTATAGGATAACCGAAGTAATGGCGGCAACCTGCCATAATAGCAGCTTCAGCAATTGCTTCGTTACCTTTCATCAATACTTTTTCTGCCATTATACTCACCTCTCAACCTTAATTACACAATCAGGACACATTGTTGCGCAGAAAGCACAACCTACACATTTCTCGCTGTCAGTAATTTCAGCAGGATGATGTCCTTTAACATTAATTTTGTCTTTGGAAAGGGCAATAATCTTCTTGGGACATGCCACAACACAAAGACCGCAACCTTTGCACAAGTCTGTTGCGAAAGTTACCTTTGCCATACTATCTCTCCCTTTATTCAATCGTATTTTCTTATATGTTGCAAATTGAGGGGCATTATATTTTCTATCTTGCCGGACAATTCGTTATATAACGTAGCTTTGACTGTTGTCAACTTAACAGGCAAGCCTGTAAGCTTTGAAATTTCTTCGGCATAAGACACTGAAGAAAGCACATCTTCTGCCGTTGTTTCTTCACCAAGGTTTGAATTGTTGACAATGGCTGTGAATTTAATTCCGCCTGCCATTTCAACTTCTCTCATAACTTCCACGGTGCTTTGGGCATCGGGAGTGAGAGGTCTGAATTTATTGATAACAAAATACATTTCGTAATCGTTTTCTTCCAATATTGACGGAGCGTATCTGCCGAGAGCAAGAGCACCTCTGTCGTCACCGCCGATATCCATAACGGCGAAAGTTTCTTTATTATCAATAATTGAATACATATCCTGAGGAATTGCAGGTAAATCAACGTTTGAGTTTGCATAGACAGAAGAAATTAATTTAATTCCCCTCTTCTCAAGCTCGTCCTCGCTATCCTTTGCACGGTAGTAAGGATTAACTATATCAAGGTCTGCCACGCACACGTCAATGCCTGCGTCCTTTATCTTTACTGCATAGTTTACGGCAATATTTGTTTTGCCTGAGCCGTAGTGACCTGCAAAAAGAGTTATACGTCTGAAGTCCATTTTATTCACCAAAATTTTTATTCGGGACGTCGAGAACGCCGCCCACTACAATTATCATTCAATAAAGATTGATGAGAAATCGTGGAAGATGGCATTTTTCTGACACGACGGTGTACGTGATGTACTCCGAGTGTCAAAAAATGTCATATTACCGATTTGTCGCAATCTTAAAGCTTGTTTCTCTGAATCTTACCGCTTACAGTCTTGGGAAGTTCGTCTTTGAAAACAACAATTCTGGGATATTTATAAGGTGCTGTGTGCTCCTTAACATATTTCTGAATTTCTTTCTTGAGTTCATCTGTGCCCTCTGTGCCTTTGGTAAGAACAATGCTTGCCTTAACAACCTGACCTCTTACTTCGTCGGGAGCAGCAGAAACGCCGCATTCAAGAACATAGGGAAGTTCCATAATAACGTTTTCAATTTCAAACGGTCCGATTCTGTAGCCTGACGACTTGATAACGTCATCAACGCGGCCAACATACCAATAGAAACCGTCTTCATCTCGCCATGCTGTATCGCCTGTGTGGTAAAGACCATCGTACCATGCTTCGTTTGTCTTTTCTTCGTCAAGGTAGTAACCTTTGAAGAGACCGCAGGGAACTTTCTCTGATGTGCGGATAACGATTTCGCCTGTTTCACCGTCTGCAACGGGGTTGCCGTCCGGGTCAACGATGTCAACATCATAAAGCGGTACGGGTTTACCCATTGAGCCGAGTCTGTGCTCTGAGCCGAAAAGGTTACCGATAACGAGAGTGGTTTCTGACTGGCCGAAGCCTTCCATAACCTGAAGACCTGTAAGGTTTTCAAATTGTCTGAATACTTCGGGGTTAAGAGCCTCACCTGCGATTGTTGCATGTTCAACTGATGATACATCGTACTTGGTAAGGTCTTCTTTAATCATCATTCTGTACATCGTAGGCGGTGCGCAGAATGTTGTGATTTTATATTTAGCAAACATAGGCAAGATGTCTGCAGCATCGAAACGGTCAAAGTCGTAAACAAATACTGCTGCTTCGCAGAGCCACTGACCGTA
>JAZSFV010000052.1:0-6595 GCA_045532395.1 Acutalibacteraceae bacterium | reverse complement strand
TATGAACCTGCGTTTACACAGTCTGCTGCTACTTCGTTTTCGATTACTTCTTCACCAGCTGTATGACCTGTTGCAGGAACAACTGTTGTTTCTCTTGAGAGTTCTTCGTTACATACTGTACAGTATACTACTGTGTCGTATGAACCATTTGTTGCAGGAGTTGCAGCTACTTCGTTTTCGATTACTGCTTCGCCTTCTGTATGGCCGAGTGCGGGAATCTTTGTTGTTACACGTGACATTGTTGTGTTACAAACTGAGCAGTAAACATATGTATCATATTTACCTTCGTTTGTACATGTGGGAGCAACCTGATTTTTGATAACAGGCTCGCCTTCAGTATGACCTGTTGCGGGAACAGTTACCATCTTACGTGAAATTTCTTCACCGCATATTGTACAATAGAATACTGAGTCGTACGAACCGCTTCTTGTACAAGAAGGATTCTTTTCGTTTTCTTTCACTTCTGCGCCTGCAACGTGTTTGCATGTATCATCGTAAGAAGCCATGAGCTGCACATACTTTGTAGTAATTTCAGTTGTCTTGATGTTAACTGCAGACTGGTCGTTGATTGAAAGTGTATTATCGTTGTACATTGCTGTGCCTTCTGCTACGAGAGCTTCGTACTCAGCAAGAAGAGTCTGGTCGTAATATTCACGATTTCCGGGGATTTCTGCATCGATAGCATCTTTAAGAGCAGTTTTGTCTGCAGTTTTTATTTTAAGGTCTTTGATAGCATTTGCAAGAGCATTTGTAAGGGCATTTACTTCTGTCTGTCTTGACTCGCTCCATGCAACACTTGCGTGGCTTGCGATAGCTGCTTCTGCATTTGCAATAGGTGTGTCAAGAATTTCGGGATTCTGATAAATTGAACGGTCTATTGCTTTTGCTTCTGCAACTTTTGCTTTAAGGTCGCGGAAATCTGCAACTACTGAAACGAGGGCATCCATAGCATCTCTGATATCCTGTGCCATAGCATCTACTGCATCCTGTTCCACATATGATTTGCCATATACTACATTATTGATTGCAGTCTGGAGATCTGCCCATGAAGCAGGTGTGTAGTCAGTTGAGCGGAGTGCTTCTGCTTCATTTACAAGAGCACTTACTTCTGAATAGTCAGCGCCGCGGATTGAAGCGTTGTCAATAGCTGTTCTGATATTCTTAGCCATTGTATCAACAGCACCCTGATAAAGAATGCTGTAGTTTTTCTCTACCATGTCAACAGCCTGTTCGATAAGAGCAATATCTTTTTCATTATAATATTCTCTGTTTTCGAGAAGTGCTTCTGCTTCGTCAACAAGAGCATTTACCTGTGTGTAGTCAGCGTTTTTAAGCTGAAGACCATTGTACATTGTCTGAAGTGATTTTGTTGCTGCATTGATTTCAGACTGTGTTGCTTTGGGGTTGTTGTAAACGCCAAGTGCTGAAACGTATGCATTCTGGAACTGTGTAAAACCTGATTTATAGAACCAAGCCTGAGGGTTGGCACCCTTTTTCTTATCACGTGTTGTGGGGACATCAGGGTCTGAGTTCATAACATAATCAAGAAGTTCTGCAAGATCACCTTTATCAACAACGTGGAACACTATAGGTGTTGCAACTGTGGGTGATGCAGTTACGTAAGCACTGCTGGGTCTGAAGAAAGAATAATATTTATTTACGATTGTGTAGGTTGCGCCGTCAGTAATGTTTGAAGTGCTACCTGTCAGAGCATATGTATAGAGGTTTCCGAACTGTCCAACAGGACCTGTTACTGTCTGACGAGCCTGTTCACCATTATCATCTGTTATTTTTTCAAGAACGCCTTTGTCTGATTTTGCAGGAACATTATAGCCAAGAGTATTCTGAGCATCTGCATCGTTTACAAGATTGCTTGTATCTGTGCCTGACATAACCCATACAGAGTCAAGAGCTGTGTAAGGATTGTCATTGTTTCTGTCTGCAAGGTTTGCTACGTTACCGTCAAGTCTGAGGTTAATGTCAGCAAGAGTTTTTGTTGCTGCTGAGTCAATATATACATGAGCAACAGGATTGCCTGATATAAAGTTTTCATAAGCGATTTCAACTCTGGGAGCCATTGTTTCCTGATGGTTTTTGTCATCAACAAAAAGATGAGTATTGTATCCGCCTGCAACGTTTTCAATATAAGTACCTGTTGAAACGTCATAAACACCATACATATTGTACGGGTCTTCTGTAGATGATGTGAATTCTGCGGGCTGTTCATAATAAACACCCTGTCCGAGAAGACGTGTTGAAGCACTTGCAGAGCCGATATACCATGAGCTCATACCCATATAAGGTTTGTAAACAACTTCAAGGTAAGAATAAGAACCGCCTGTTGCGATGTTTTCAACATATGATACACATTTTTCCTGATATGAGTTACCGTCTGTCCATGTATAGTCAGCTGTAAAAGTAAGAACTGAGCCTGCTTCTGCAGTACCGCTTGTGATTTCGCAACAATATGCACCTGTTGCTGAGTCAACTTTGATAGGAGAGAACGCAACTGATTCGTTATCGCATTTGATAGAAATACTTTCGGGTGTTATACCGGCAGTATTTGTAAGCAGGTAAATTTTTGTAGCAGAGGGAGTTTCACCTGCATAAGCCTGCTGAGCATAAGGGCCTGAAAGTTCAGGAACACCTGAGGGTGTAGCTTTAACAATCTGATTGCCGGGTTCCATTGAGTTTGCTTCTTTTGCAACTCTTGTAACCGTTGTACAGAAAAAGTCTACGTCGGGACGCTTGATGGGTTCAAGAACAATTTCATCAAGGACTACTCCGTTTGATTCAACTGCAAAAGCAGTAAAACCAACTGAAAAAACAGAGAGAACCATAATGAAAGCCATTACTGAACTCAAGATTCTTTTAGATGTCTTCATTCCAAAAGCCTCCTAATTAATATATTTTTTTGATTATATCACAAAGTGTTGCCACTTTTCAATAACAAATTCTCTTTATGTACACTTTATAGATATCTGTTTAATATCATTGTACGCAGGAAATTGTACAAGCAGGAAGATGCTGTTTCATATGCTCAACGGCGTGAGCTGAAACTGATGTCTTATCAGCATTAAGATATGTAAGGTGAGTCATATTTTCTGCAAAATGCAGGTCGGTAATATTCTTGTTAGCACTTATATCAAGATTAATAAGTTCTGTCATGCCGGCAAGAACGGTTGTATTCTTAAAAGAGTTACTTCCAAGACCCAACTGAATAAGTTTTGTTTTGCCCCCAAGAGCAGAAATATCTGTAATGCCGTTGTTTACAAGCTGCAGGTGAGTCAGGTTGTTAAGATTTTTTATCGGCGAAATATCACTTACACCGCAATTGTCTGCAAAAAGTTTTTCAAGACCCGTCAAGCCCTTAACTGCATCAAGTGTTTTGATTTTGCAGTTGTTAAGATAAAGTTCCCTAAGACCTGTCAGACCTTTTACAACACTTATATCTTCAACTGCGCATCCCTCAAGGTGAATGACTCTTAATTTTTTAAGATTTCCTATAAACGAAATATCTTTAAGATTCACGTTTGAAGAAAAATTTATTTCTTCAAGATTTACAAGGTTTTTAACAGGTGCAAGATTTTCAACGCTGTTAAATGCCATGTTAATCACTTTAAGGTTTTTAAGACCTGATAGATTTGTAATATCAGTTATCATACATTCAGGCATAATAAGTGTTTCAAGATTTTCAAGATTTTTAATTTCTTCAAAGTCTGAAAAAACATCTCCGCCTGTAAAAGAAAAACTCTTAAGGTTTTTAAGATAATTTAAAGGCTCCGTTTCTCTGATTGCTTTTGCTCTGAGGTCAAGAGTATGAAGCTTCGTAAGATTTTTGAAAAAGTCAATATTATGAAGCCCTGAATCTCTTATGACAAGTCTCTCAAGATTTACAGCCGAGCCGAGAGATGAAAAATCGACAATTGATGTGCACCCTTCAATTTCCACTTCTTTAAGGTTTTTGAGTGTTGCACAAACAGAAATATCCGACACTGCAGTGTTTTCTATTATTCTGATTTTTTCCACATTCCCCGAAGCAATGGGGGTTAAATCTGCCACACCGGTCTGGGATAAGGAAATAAATTTAAGTGTTTTTAAATTTTTCACTTCTTCAATTGAAGTAACCTTTGAGCCGTCAAGGATAAGCTCTTCAAGCAAGGGAAGCTCTTCAATTCCTTTAAGGCTCATAATATTGGTTGAAGAAATATTAAGCACCTTAAGATTTTTAAGTTTTTTTACTTTTTTCAGGTCTGTGGCTTCGCTTCCGATAAGTGAAAGATTTTCGGTGTTTATATTCACCGTCATGTTTCCGATTTTCACAGTATCAGAAGAACACGAAGAAAAAACGCACATAAAAACCACAAGACATAACAGAAATGAAATATACTTTTTAAGCATTTCTATATTCTTCCTTTCAGGTATACTCTTTCAATTTTATTCTAACAAAAACCTCTTAAAAAGTCAATTGATATTGCCTGTCGTGAAGCTTTGTGATAAAATAAAAAAGGCAGGTGATAAAATGAAAATTTCAGCAATCGGAAAAAACCTTGAGGTAACTGTAGATGGTGTAATAAATCTTGACCATTCTCTTGACTGCGGTCAGTCTTTCAGGTGGAAAAAGACAGAAGATAATATATGGCAGGCAGTTGCCTATGGCAGAAAGATTTTCCTTGAACAGACCGACGAAAAAACTCTTCTTTTTTACGACACAACAGAAGAAGAGTTTAATTCAATATGGAAAAATTATTTTGACCTTGACCGTAATTACGATATAATCCTTTCCCGCTTTGAAGATGATAAGTTTCTTCTTGAAGCATCTGAAAAATATAAAGGATTACGTGTTCTTAACCAGGAGCCGTGGGAAGCAATCTGTTCTTTTATAATTTCCCAGAACAACAACATCCCACGTATAAAAGGAATTATCGAAAGGCTCTGTCAGAACTTCGGTGAAGATTTAGGTGAGGGATTTTTCACTTTCCCGACTGCAGAAAAAATAAGTGCCTTGTCTCTTGAAGATTTAGCACCTTTACGTGCAGGATTCAGAGCAAAATATATTCTTGATGCTGCAAAAAAGGTTGCTGAAAAAGAAATCGACCTTGATAAAATTTTTGAAAACGATATCACCTACGGCAGAACAGAACTTATGAAAATAAAAGGCGTGGGAGCGAAAGTCAGTGAGTGTGCTTTGCTTTACGGCTTTGGGAAGTCTGATGCTTTTCCCGTTGACGTATGGGTAAAAAGAATTATGGAAGAACTTTATCCTGACGGTATGCCACAGTGCGCCTATCCCGAACTCGGCATCGCTCAGCAATACCTTTTTCATTGGAGAAGAAATCTGTAAATTTATCTTTGATATTTATTTGACAAACATATTTTTTTGGTGTACTATATAGTCAATATATTAAGCGAAAGGGAGATACGCTATGAAATACAACATGACATTGACCCCTGAAGAAGAAGCCATACTCAATGGTTCTCAGGGCGAAACAATGGCAAAAGTAATGAAAACATTGGTTCTTTACGGCGACGCTTTCGGTGCAACTAAAATGGTTCCCGTAACAAGCGAAAAAGGCCACCTTGTAACAAGCTTCGGCCTTAAGGTTATGAAACCTGTTTACAGCCTTATGGACCAGCTTATTGAAGCAGGTGCAATTTCAAAACAGAAATTCTCTGTTGACCCCAAGCCCCTTGATCCCAAGGTGCCCGCAAACTTCATCCAGAACCTTGTTTTCAACAAATTCATGTACTCAATGCAGGACAGCTACGACAAACAGCTTTCTGACATGGGTCTTATCGACAACAAGTCTTACACATGTACTTGCTACATGGACGAAGTTGGCAACATTCCTAAAAAAGGCGACGTTCTTTCATGGGCTGAATCTTCAGCAGTTGTTTTTGCAAACTCAGTTCTCGGTGCAAGATGTAACCGTAACTCAGGTATCATTGAGCTCTTCGGTTCAATTGTAGGCAAAGTTCCTTATTTCGGACTTGTTACTGACGAAGGCAGAAAAGCAACATGGATTGTTGAAGTTAAAACATCTAAAAAACCCGAAGCACAGATTCTCGGCTCTGCTATCGGCATGAAAGTTATGGAAGATGTACCTTTTGTTAAAGGTCTTGATAAATGGATCGGCACAGAACTTGACGGCGATACAAAAGCATACCTTAAAGACTTTGGTGCTGCAACAGCTTCAAACGGCGCAGTCGGTCTTTATCACATTGAAAATCTCACTCCCGAAGCAGTTGAATTCGGTGAAAAGATTATCAATGAGGATGCCAAGGTTTATGTTATTGACGATGCAGAGCTTGAAAGAGTAAAGGCTTCCTACCCCGTTATGTGGAAGGATCCCAACGGTAAGCCTGACCGCTGCTTCATCGGCTGTCCCCACCTTACATTTGCACAGCTTGGCCAGTGGGCTGACAAGTTTGAAGCAGAGCTTAAAAAGCAGGGTAAGAGTAAGGTTGGCATGAACACAATTATGACATCTGCTCCCGATGTGCTTGAAGAATTCAAGGCAAAGGACAAGGCTCACTATGACAAGCTTGTTGCTATGGGTATTCACCTTACAAGCATCTGTCCTCTTATGTATAT
>JAZSFV010000135.1:0-7739 GCA_045532395.1 Acutalibacteraceae bacterium | reverse complement strand
TAACGAAGTATATTAACTGCCGCATCTATATCGGTAAGTCGGGGACAATTATGTAAAACTATCTCTGCATCGCACAGAATTGAAGCCGCTATTATCGGCAACGTACTGTTTTTTGAGCCATGCACTGACACAACACCTGATAGTTTTTTTCCTCCGTTTATAACCAACTTTTCCATATTTAATCCCTCCGACAATTATAACTCAATCCATAATATGCCGAAAGGACTTTTATGTGATACCTTATTTTATGGTGTATTCAATAATTCTGATTATTCTGTCAGTTGAATCGAGAATAGCCATCTCTTTTGCATTTTTTCTCATTGTACTGATTTTATCTTTATCAGAGAATAACTCAAGAATTTTATTTGTAAGGATTTCGCCAGTCAAATCTTTTTCTTCAATAATTTCCGCCGCACCGTTTCTGACAAGTGCCATAGCATTGTGATACTGATGGTTTTCAGTTACATTTGGTGAAGGAATAAGAATAGATGCGCTGCCTGTTGCCTGAAGTTCGCTTAAGGTACTTGCTCCCGAACGTCCGATAATAACGTCTGCTGCAGGCATACAAACATCCATATTGTTTATGTATTCGCGTATATCAAGGTCTTTATCGTGTAAATCCACGCCGTTTTCTTTAAGTTTATCCGGTACCCATGTGCCGAATTTACCTGTTGCGTGAATAAATCTGAATTTATGTTCAGGCTGAAGTTTTTTGATAACCTCGACCATAGCGTCGTTTATTGTTCGCGCACCCAGGCTGCCGCCCATTGAAAGAATAAGCGGTTTGTCTCCCAGATTAAGTTCTGCTCTTGCAAACTCTCTGTCTGCTTCAACAATTTCATGTCTTACCGGAAGACCTGTGACCTCAATGGGATTTTTAGGTTGCATATATTTTTCAGCTTCCGGAGCAGTAAGCATAACCTTGTCTACCATTTTTGCAAGCGCTTTATTTGTAACACCAGGAAAAGCGTTTTGCTCATGGATTACTGTGGGAATACCCATTTTTGCTGCAGTTCTTACAACGGGTCCGCTTACATATCCGCCGAAGCCGATTACGATATCAGGCGTGAATTCGCTGAATATTTTTTTCACTTTACCTGTTACTGTTAAAAGTCTTTTTACCGTAAGAAGGTTTCTCTTAAGATTTTCAAGGCTTGGTCTTCTCTGGAAACCGCTCATTTCGATAGTTTTAAGGTCAAAACCTGCATCGGGAACAAGCTTTGTTTCAAGTCTGTCTGAAGTACCTATAAAAAGTATTTCTGCAGCAGGATATTTTCTTCTGATTTCCCCCGCTACTGCAAGTGCAGGATTTATATGCCCGCCCGTGCCACCTGTTGTGAATACAATTTTTTTATTATTCAGCATAAAATCAGTCCTTTATTTTTTTCGTATTTTTCATTTCTCGCGAAGCCGCAAGCACTATTCCCATTTCGCCTAGCTGCATCAAGAGTGCCGTACCGCCGTAGCTGAAGAAAGGCAAACTGATGCCTGTATTGGGAAGCATACCCGTAACAACGCCGATGTTAAAGAATGTCTGCAAACCTATCTGCACCATTATACCCATTACAACAAGAGAAACATATCTGTTTTTTATTCTCATTGCAATCTGGAAACCGCGAAGTACAAGAAGTGCAAAAGGTATAATCACAAAAATAACCGTTCTGATGAAGCCTAACTCTTCACAGATTACTGAAAAAATAAAGTCGTTATGAGGCTCGGGAAGATAGAGATGTTTTTGTTTTGACTTACCCAGACCTAAGCCGAAAAGACCGCCTGAACCGATTGCATAAAGAGACTGGTTCGTCTGCCATCTTTTTCCCAATGGGTCATAATCTTTATCAAGCCAGCCTTTAAGACGCGACTGAACATATCCGGGCAGGAAATCCATGTTCACCACTACAAAAATAATAACTGCAATTCCCAGAATTATTCCCACAACAAAAACCCACTGCTTACCGCCGCCGAGATAAATCATTATAACACCTATAGCAAGAAGCAGAAACATTGCAGAGAAGTGTTTTTCAAGCACAACCAGACCTGCAACTATAACTACCGGAACCATAAGTAAAAATATATAACTTACTCTTGTTTCAAGTTTTTCACGATTACTTTCCATAATAGTTGCCATAAATATTACCAAAGCAATTTTGGCTATATCTGACGGTTGCACCGTAAACGGGCCTAAAGGAATCCATCGTGTATAATCATCGCCCTCTGCACTCTGAACATCCGTATGATAAAAAAGAACGAGAATAAGAGTGAAGATTGCAAAAAGATAAATAAGTAATGAAAATCTTTTATATATTTCCGGCTTTATTTTTGAAACAAAAAGCATAGCAGGAATGCCGACTGCAAGGAAAACAAGCTGTCTGTAAAGAAAAGCAAGAGGGTCACCTGATTCACTTTCTGCTTTTACATACCCTGCAGAGAACATCATTATAGTCCCCATTACAACAAGGTACATGACAAGAATGAGAAAGATTATATCCATATTTCCTGACGCTTTATATTCTCTCAGCTTTTTATCGTTACGACTTCCGAAAAGCAAAACTTTAAGACTGCTTTCTTTCTTTTCCATTCTCCTGCCTCCTTTTTAAATTATTTTCCAAAATACATAATAACAATTGCGGCTATACCGCCGAGTAAATTCACCAGACTGAAAACTGCAACTATTTTATTTTCCTTCCAGCCTGACATTTCAAAATGGTGATGAATCGGTGCCATTTTAAAAATTCTTTTTCCGTGGCTTAACTTGAAATAGCCTATCTGGATTACATCTGACAAAGCTTCAATAACATAAACAATTCCTACCAGCAGAATGATAAGCGGACATTCAAGGGAATAGGAAATCGCAACTATCATTCCGCCAAGAAACATCGAGCCTGTATCACCCATAAAAACTTTTGCAGGATGACGATTCCACACAAGAAAGCCTGCCGCACCGCCAACCAGAGCACTCGAAAGTATGCCTGCACCTAAATTTTTACGCATAAATGCAATTACAAGAAGAGAAATTGCAGCAGTTACTGTCACAGACGAGCAAAGACCATCAATGCCGTCAGTAAAATTAACGGCATTTATTGTGCCGTAAACCACACATATGCCAAAAATCCAATAAAACCATCCCATCGGCACCTGACCGATGAAAGGAAGAAACATAGTGTTATCACCTGTCATATACATACTCCAGAGATAACCTATTGTAAGAGCAAGCTGCACTGCAGTTTTCTGCAAAGCAGTAAGACCTAAATTACGTCTTCTTGCTACTTTTATATAATCGTCAAGAAATCCTACAAGAGCAAAACCGAGAGCCATTATAAGACCTGACCAGAAACGGGTATAGAAAATATTTTTCTGCAGATTATCTCCGCCGATTAAATCTCCGCCCATAATTTTATCTGTGGCAAACGTCACAACTATAGCAGCTACAATTGCAGATATAAACATGATACCACCCATTGTGGGCGTGCCCTGCTTATTTTTATGCCATCTGGGACCAATATCAAGAATCGTCTGACCGAATTTAAGTTTATGAAGATATGGAATAAGCACTATGCCAAGCAGTGCAGTTACCGCAAAAGCAACTGTCGATGACATAATCACCGCAAAAACACTATTCATCAGAGTCCAATCCTTCGTAAATCATTTTAATTACTTCTTCAAGTCTCATTCCACGGCTTGCTTTGAAAGAAACAACGTCGTCTTTTTCTATCACGGAAAGAATATCGTTTGCAAGCATTTCCTTATCATTGAAAGTGAAAACGTTTCTTAAGCCGCCTTTTTTGGCACTGTCGGCAGAAAACTCTGCTTCCTTGCCGTATGTAAAAAGCATATCAATATTCTTTTCTGCAGCGAAAGAGCCGACTTCTCTGTGTGCCGTTTCGCTGTATGAACCAAGTTCAAGCATATCACCGATAACTGCAATATGACGTTTGCCGTCAATTGACATAAGAGCATTCATGGATGCTTTCTGCGAATCGGGGCTTGCATTATAGCAGTCCTCAATAAAAGTTATACCATTTTTTCTTACAATTTTCTGTCGCATTCCGCTGGGAACATAATCTGAAAGTGCAGCTGCACATTTTTCTGCAGGAATTTCATGATGAAGACCTACTGCAAAAGCAGCAAGAGCGTTATACACATTATGAATGCCTACTGTGGGAATTCTGACAAATTGTCTATTGCCGTTATAAACAATATCAAACTCGGTTTCATCATTTTTCTGAATTATATCTTCAGCATAGAAATCAAGATTTTTATTATTTACACCATATTTTACAATATTGAACCTTGTGTCTTCTACCTTTGAAAGCATATCGTCATCACCGTTCACAAACAATGTTGAACCGTCTTTCATACCTTCAAGAATCTCAAGTTTTGCTTTAAGAATATTTTCTCTTGAGCCAAGGTTTTCAATATGTGATACACCGATATTACTGATGACTGCACAAGTGGGTCTTATAGCTTTTGTAAGCACTGCAATTTCACGGAGATTACTCATGCCCATTTCAAGAACTGCTGCAGAATATTCTTCATTCAATCTGAAAATCATTCTCGGCACACCGATATCGTTATTGAAATTGCCCTCAGTTTTGAGAGTATTGAATTTTTCCTGCATAACGCATGAAATCATTTCTTTAGTTGTGGTTTTGCCTACACTGCCTGTTATACCCACAACAGGGATATTGAATTTCTTCCTGTAATACTCTGCTAAATCAAGTTGTGCCTGCCTTGTGGATTTGACATAAATAACAGAAGATGAGCATTCAACTTCTCTCTCTGCCATAACACAAACCGCACCGCAGTCTGCTGCTTTCTGTGCAAATAAATGAGCATCAAAATTTTCACCTTTAATGCAGACGAAAAGAGAACCTTCTTCAATTGTTCGTGTGTCTGTGCTTACAGAAGAAACCACATTATCTTCGCCTGTTAATGTTCCTGAAACTGCTTGAGCAATTTCTTTGAGCCACATTTTCTGCATATAAAGCCATCCTTTATTCCGATAAAATTTCTTTAACTATTTCACGTTCATCGTAATGAATTTTTCCAGTGTTGAGAATCTGATACGTTTCGTGACCTTTACCTGCAAGAAGAACAACATCTTCTTTCTGTGCAAGCTTAAGTGCTTTTTCAATAGCTTTTGTACGGTCACTTTCAACATATACTTTTGCTTTTGATTTGTTCATACCCTCGAGAATATCGTTGATAATCATTTCAGGGTTTTCTGAACGGGGGTTATCTGAAGTTACAACTGCAACATCAGCCATATCCCCTACTATCTTGCCCATGATAGGACGTTTTGTTTTGTCTCTGTCACCACCGCAACCAAAAACAGTGATAATTCTTTTTGAATAAACTTTTCTTAAAGACGTGAGAACATTAACAAGTCCGTCAGGAGAATGTGCGTAGTCAATAATAACTGTATATTCTTTATCAACAGGTACAGTTTCCATTCTGCCCTTAACACCTGCACTCAAAGACAATGCTTTTTTGCAGACATCAATTTCTATACCCAATTCTTTCGCACACACTGCCGCTGCCATCGAATTATAAATTGAAAATTCGCCGGGAATGTTAAGTCTTATTCTTGAAATCATTGAATTACTTACAAGCTCATAAGAAACGTGTTTACTTCCCAATGTGGGATTTTTAGCAGTATAATCTGAGCCGTCTTTCATTGAATATGTCTTTACTTCTGCAGAAATATTGGATTTCATAAAATCTGCTGCAGGGTCGTCATCGTTGATAATAACTTTTCTGCTGTTTTCAAAAAGCACATGTTTTGCGTTTTTATAGTTTTCCATTGTGCCGTGGTAATCAAGATGGTCCTGAGTGAGATTTGTAAAAATACCGATATCAAATGTAATCGGAGCAACTCTCTGCTGGCTTATTGCCTGAGAGGAAACTTCCATAATGCAGTATTCGCAGTTTTCCTCCACCATTTCTTTGAAAAGCATCTGCATTTCAAAGGGGTCGGGAGTCGTGAGAGAAGATACTCTTTCTTTATCACCGATAAGATTCACAACCGTACCCAAAAGACCACATTTTTTACCTGCCGCTTCAAGAATATCCTTTATAAGGAAAGATACTGTAGTCTTGCCGTTGGTACCTGTAATTCCTATCATTTTGAGTTTATCTGTAGGACGAGAAAAATACTCTGAACAAAGATAAGAATACGCTTTTCTTGAATTTTCTACGACAACCTCGTTTTGGGCACCCGTTTCGTGTTCCACTATTACAGCAGCCGCACCTTTCTCGTCGATTGCCTGCTTTGCAACTGTATGAGCATCAAAACGATTTCCTTTGATGCATACAAACACGTCACCGGGTTTTATGAAGTCAAATTTATCTGTTACTGAAGAAATTTCACAGTCAGTGTAATTACTTTTTGTTTCTATTCTTGTTAAAAGCTGTGACAACTTCATTTAACACACCTCTTTTTTTACTAATCTACCTCTGCGGAAGTTGATTTAAAGTATACAACAATAGTATCTCCGTAATAAACCTTGGTATCCTTTGGTTTATCCTGCTTGAACGCAACAAAGCTATTGGATAACGCATTACCTACAATGGATACGTTTATTCCCGCAGCATTTGCCGTCCGATAAGTTTCATTCACCGTCATTCCCGTGAAATCAGGAACTGTGGTTGTTTGTTTTTCAGCATTCTTTTCTGTGTAAAGAATAACTGTACCATTTGCTGAAATTGTCTGGTTTGAGGGCGGTACCTGCTCAACTACAGTCGCACCTGAACCGATAACCTTAACGTTGAATCCGTCTTTTGACAGAATAGTTTTTGCGTCTTCCACTTCAGAACCGACAACGTTGGGAGCATTTCTGTCTACATTCTTTGCTTCTTCTTCTGTGTATACAGGCTCAACATTGAGATAAACCATTACTTTCTGCATAATATCTGCCGCAACGGGAGCTGCAACCTGGCTGCCATAATACTGTCCTACAGGCTTTTTAACCGCAATAAGAATTGCAATCTGCGGGTCATCTGCAGGAGCAAAGCAAGCGAATGATGCAATATATTCACCGGGTTCTTCAAGAATTTCGGAAGTACCTGTTTTACCTGCCACACGATAACCTGCAACATAAGCGTTCTGACCTGTACCTGTGGTTACAACGTCCTGCATCATTGCAGTAATAACATCTGCTGTTTCTTCAGAAACAACCTGACGTTTAACAACAGGTTTTGTTTCTGTAAGAACATTTCCCTCAGGGTCAAGAGTTTTCGCTACGATATATGGTTGCATGAGTTTGCCGCCGTTTGCAATTGCGGAAACTGCAGTAATCGTCTGAATCGGAGTTATTGTAAAAGACTGACCGAATGCGCTTGACGCAAGCTGCACCTTTGTCTTTTTCATTGAATCGGGTGTATGGTAGTTACCTATTTCTTCTGCAGGTAAATCAATACCTGTTTTTTCTGTAAACCCGAACGCTTCGAAATATTTGTAGAACTTATCTACGCCCATATCAAGACCAATCTGAATAAAGAATGGGTTGCATGAGTTTGCAAATGCCTGAGAAAATGTCTGTGTGCCGTGACCTTCGCGGTGCGAACAGTGCATTCTTCTGTCGTCTACCTGAATTGCACCGCTGCAGAAATACGACTTTGATAAATCCCACACATTTTCTTCAAGTGCTGCAGCAGCAGTTATGATTTTGAAAACTGAACCCGGTTCATAAGTGTCAGAGATTGTTCTGTTTTTCCACTGATTGAACCAGGCAGTTGTT
>JAZSFV010000121.1:0-3026 GCA_045532395.1 Acutalibacteraceae bacterium | reverse complement strand
GGTGTGCCTGTTGCAAGTTCAATCGGTGACCAGCCTGCGGCACTTTTCGGTCAGACATGCTTCAATAAAGGCGAAGCAAAAAATACTTACGGTACAGGTTGCTTCCTGCTTATGAATACAGGAGATACTCGTGTACATTCTAAAAACAATCTTGTTTCAGGTGTTGCATGGGGTATCGGCGATAAAATTACATATTCTATTGAGGGTAGTGCTTTTAATGCAGGCTCAGTTATAAAATGGCTTCGCGATGAAGTAAGGCTTATTGATACTGCTCCGCGTATTGATGAACTTGCAGAAACTGTAGAAAACGCAAACGGTGTTTACTTTGTTCCAGCTTTCACAGGGCTTGGTGCTCCCTATTGGGATATGTATGCAAGAGGTTGCATGATGGGGCTTACACGTGGTGCAAACCGTGCTCACATTGCAAGAGCCTGCCTTGAAAGTATTGCATTCCAGATGACAGATTTGCTGGAAGCTATGAATGCAGACTCAGGAATTGAACTTTCATCTCTGCGTGTTGACGGCGGTGCATCAGTAAGTAATATTATGATGCAGATTCAGTCAAACCTTATAAGAACTCCCGTTGACCGTCCGAAGATGGTTGAAACAACCGCTTTGGGTGCAGCATTTCTTGCAGGTCTTGCAGTAGGTTACTGGAAAAATATGGAAGAGTTGAGTAAGGTCAGAGAAGTTGACAGAATTTTCACTCCCCAGATGGACATGGAAGAACGTGACAAGCTTTATGCAGGCTGGAAAAAGGCAGTCAAACGTTCAATGGATTGGGAAGAACACGAATGATATAAAGGAGATATAAATTATGGGAAAAGTTATACTTGATTGGAAAACGGCACAGGATTTTATCACAGACGCTTTTGTAGGCGTAGGCGTGCCCAGAGAAGATGCAGAAATCTGCACAGACGTGCTTCTTGAATCAGACAGACGCGGTATTGAATCACACGGTTGCAACAGATTCAAACCTATTTACATTGACAGAATCAACTGGGGTATTCAGAATCCCGTTACAAACTTTGAAATTATAAAAGAAACTCCCACAACTGCTGTTGTTGACGGTCATGACGGTATGGGTCAGGTTATCGGCTATAAAGCGATGACAATGGCTATCAATAAGGCTAAAGAATACGGTATGGGCATGGTTGTTGTACGTAATTCATGCCACTACGGTATTGCTGGTTACTACACAACAATGGCAACAAAAGCAGGTTGCATCGGTATGACAGGCACAAATGCACGTCCCTCAGTTGCTCCTACTCACGGCGTTGAAGGTATGTTTGGCACAAACCCCTTTACTATTGGTTTCCCCACAGACGAAGCATTTGATTTTAACTTTGACTGTGCAACTTCAATTACACAGAACGGTAAAGTTGAATATTATGAAAGAATCGGTGAAGATGTTCACCCCGGCACAATCATCGGCATTGACGGTGAGCCGGTTGAAGGCGATGCAGGCATAGCACTCAAGAAAATCCGTAACGGCACAGCAGCACTTACAACTCTCGGTGGTATCGGCGAAGCTCTCGGCGGTTACAAAGGCTATGGTTTTGCTCTTGCAGTTGAATTTTTCTCTGCTGCTTTGCAGGACGGTGCTTACGGTAAAGCACTTGACGGTGTTGGCGAAAACGGTGAAAAAGTTCCTTATCACCTTGGTCACTACTTTATCGCAATTGATACAGAACATTTCCTTGGCGAAGATGTCTGCAGAAAGAAAACAGGCGATATTATCCGTGAAATCAGAGCATCTAAAAAAGCACCCGGTCAGGACAGAATCTACACTGCAGGTGAAAAAGAATACGAAATCTGGCAGTCAAGAAAAGATTCAGGTGTGCCGATTAACGAATCTGTTCAGGCTGAAATGTCAAAAGTACGTGACGATTTAAAACTTGATTACAAATTCCCCTGGGAGGAATAAGAAATGGATTATGCAAAAAAAGCCCTTGAATGTCACTATGAGTGGCAGGGTAAAATTGAAGTTAACGCAAGAGCAAAAGTAAACGATAAAGAATCTTTATCACTTGCATACACTCCCGGTGTTGCACAGCCTTGCCTTGAAATAAATAAAGATTATAATAAAAGCTACGAGCTTACACGCCGTCACAACCTTGTTGCAGTTATTACAGACGGTACTGCAGTTTTAGGTCTTGGCGATATCGGACCTGAAGCGGGTATGCCTGTTATGGAAGGTAAATGTGTTCTTTTTAAAGAATTTGCAGGAGTTGACGCTTTCCCGCTTTGCATCCGTTCAAAGGATGTGGACGAAATCGTAAACACTATTGCACTTCTTGCAGGCTCATTCGGTGGAATTAACCTTGAAGATATTGCAGCTCCCCGTTGCTTTGAAATTGAAAGAAAACTTAAAGAAAGAGAAGACGTTGATATTCCCGTTTTCCACGATGACCAGCACGGCACTGCAATCGTTTGCTCAGCAGCACTTATGAATGCGCTTAAATGCGTTGGCAAAAAAGTTGAAGACGCAACTGTTGTTATCAATGGTGCAGGCTCAGCAGGTATCGCAATTGCAAAACTTTTCATTCAGGTTGGCGTTAAAAATGTTATCATGTGCGATCGTTTCGGTATCGTTTGTAAAGGCAAGCAAGGCATGACTTCTGCTCAGGAAGAAATGGCTGAAATCTCAAACAAAGATAACATTGACGGCACACTTGCAGATGCTCTCAAAGGTGCAGACGTTTTAGTCGGCGTTTCTGCTCCCGGCTGTGTATCTCAGGATATGATTAAATCAATGGCAAAGGACGCAATCGTTATGGCTATGGCAAACCCCGTGCCTGAAATTATGCCTGACGAAGCAAAGGCTGCAGGTGCAGCTGTGGTGGGTACCGGCCGTTCTGATTACCCCAATCAGATCAACAATGTTCTTGCCTTCCCCGGCATTTTCCGTGGCGCACTTGATGTCAGAGCGAGTGACATTAATGAAGAAATGAAAGTGGCCGCGGCCAACGCGCTGGCCGGCCTGATCTCAGATGAAGAGCTGTCGTCGGAGTATATCATTCCGA
>JAZSFV010000141.1:0-5878 GCA_045532395.1 Acutalibacteraceae bacterium | reverse complement strand
GCACCCATGTTTTCAAATGCGTCGTCAAGTTCAACTTCCTTTGCGATTGTAACGCCGTCGTTTGTAATAAGGGGAGCACCGTATTTCTTATCAAGAACTACGTTTCTGCCTTTAGGACCGAGTGTAATTTTAACAGTATTGCTTAATTTATCAATACCGTTCTGTAATGCTTTTCTGGCATCTTCGCCGTAAATAATCTGTTTTGCCATTGAGTAAACCTCCTATTATTCTACAATAGCAAGAATGTCTGCCTGACGCACGATTGTGTATTCCTGTTTGTCAAGTTTAACCTCTGTGCCTGCATATTTGCTTGTGATAACTTTGTCGCCGACTTTAACTGTCATAACAACTTCGTTACCGTCCACGATTCCGCCGGGGCCTACTGCTACAACTTCAGCAACCTGGGGTTTTTCCTGAGAAGCAGATGCGAGAATAATTCCGCTGTTTGTTGTTTCCTCGATTTCAACAAGTTTCACAACAACTTTGTCTGCAAGGGGTTTGAGTGTCATAATTGTTTACCTCCTATAATTAAATTGTTATAATTATTATCTTTAGCACTCTCGAACCTTGAGTGCTAATTTACATTGTAGACCTATTTCTGGAAAAATGCAAGGGAATTTTTAAATGTTTACAAATATGTAATAAACTTTTCCATAATTTAGAGTAGTGGTTTGCATTGACTTGAAGCTTTGAAACAGGTATAATGTAATCAATTAATATTATAGGATGGCAAAACATGAAATATACATATATAAAAAAATTACTTTCTCTTATTATTGCAGTTTGCTGCATCTTTACTGTTTTTGGTGTGTCCACAGCTTATGCCGAGGTGGAGAGAGGTGCAATCGAGGCTTACGGAATAGACGTTTCTTTCTGGCAGGGCAAAATTGACTGGAAAAAGGTAAAAGAAAGCGGAAAAACATTTGCAATTATTCGTGCCGGGTCAACAAAAGGCATGGATGATTATTTTGAAGAAAACTATAAAAACGCAAAAGCTGCAGGCGTTTATCTGGGTTGCTATTTTTATACATATGCTACCACAAAAGAAGAAGCACTTAAAGATGCTGACATGCTTCTTTCATGGCTTGAAGGCAAGCAGTTTGAATACCCTGTGTTCTACGATATGGAAGACAAGACTCAGCTTCAGAGTGGTATCACAAAAGAAAAAAGGACCGAGATGTGCCTTGCTTTCATGAACAAGATGGAAAAAGCGGGTTGGTTTGCAGGCACTTATGCCAACGCCACATGGTACAAAAACTACCTTGACGAAAAAGCGCTTGGCGAAGCAGGTGAGTTGTGGCTTGCTGCATGGACTGATTCAGGGAAGCCTGATGAAGATAATAGTGACAAATACGGCATGTGGCAATATTCTTCAAAGGGAAAAGTAAATGGTATCAGCGGAAATGTAGACCTTGATGTTTCATACAGAAATTATCCCGAAATTATGCGTATGTGGGGATATAACGGATATAAGTCAGAAGCAGATATTGAGTTTTTAGATGAAGAATGGGTTATTACTTCCGACAATGGTGTTAACGTGAGGGATTTGCCCGGCGTCGTTTTTGATAAGGTAGGATTTCTTCCGTACAACACAAGAATACATATAACCGCAAAGGTTGAAGACAGCCTTTACACATGGGGCAGAATAGAATATGACGGAAAAACTGCGTGGTGTGTTTTAAACTTTGCAAAGAAAGTAAAATCAACACTCAGCAGTAATTCCGACAAAATTGTTTTAAAAGATAAGCTTGTTATAGGTCTTACGGAAGGCGAAGAGGTTTACGAGGATTTATTCAAAAAGGAAGGCCTTGCTGAAATAAAAATCCAACAGACGAAAAGTGGATTCGGCACAGGCACACAAGTGAATCTGGTGCTTGGAAACACCATTACAGATACATATTATATTGTAATACCGGGAGATATCAGCGGAGATTTGTACGTTGACGCGTTTGATTTATCTTTCAGCATTTCCGTTGCAAACTTTGAAACTGAATTTGATAAAAAATCTGCCGAATTTGCGGCAAATGATATTAACGGCGACGGCGTGTGCGATGTCTTTGACAGTGAAATAATTGCACAGATGACTATCGGCTACAGTGAAGAAGCAGAAACTCCCCGTGAGCCTGAAACTCCGGGGGAAGAAGCTTAAACAATTTTTACATTATATTTTTTAAGCCAGTAATCAAACTGAATAAAATAAGCTATGGTCTGGGCGGTTGACATCAGCTGCCCATACCAGTTTTCTTTTGTGTTACCCGCGAGCAGATTTTCAAGCTCGCGTTTTTTTATTATCTGCAAAAGGGGAGAAGTGGGGTCGTTTATAATTTCCGAAAGAATTTCTGATACTTTTTTCAGGTAAGACGGGTTATGGGTTTTGGGATAAGGGCTTTTCTTTCTCCACAAAATTTCATCAGGCAGATAGCCTTCCATAGCCTTTCTCAGAAGACCTTTTTCTGTGTTGTTGTAGTCCTTGAATTCCCATGGCACGTTATAAAGGTATTCTGCAATTCTGTAATCGCAGAAAGGTACTCTCACTTCAAGTCCGCAGGCCATACTCATTCTGTCTTTTCTGTCAAGAAGCGTCTGCATAAACCAATCGGCATTAAGTCTGGTCATTTCTTTCATCCGTTTGTCAACTGATGATTTTGTGTTTATCGTATGGGCAGAGTCAACCGTTTTCCTGTAGCGGGAGTATACAAATTCGTCTGCATCAATTTTTTCTGCAAACTCGTTTTTCAGGAAATTATATCTGTATTTTGTAGACTGTGCCCAGGGGAAACCCTCTTTTTCTCTTATGGTTTTGTCTCTGTACCAGGGATATCCGCCGAAAATTTCATCTGCACACTCGCCACTCAACGCAACGGTTGAGTGTTTTTTTATTTCACGGCAGAAAAGAAGCAAGGACGAATCAACGTCAGCCATTCCCGGCAAATCACGTGCATCCACTGCATCGTAAAGGGCAGAAACAAGCTCATTCGTATCAAGTTTTACAAGGTGGTTTTCTGCATTTAAATAGCAGTTCATTATACTTATAAAAGAAGAGTCGCTGTTTGGCTGGAATTTGCTTTTTCTGAAATGTATATCGTTGTCTTTGTAATCAAGAGAAAAAGTATGGAGTTTTTTGCCTTGTGATGTGAAATATCTGTCTGCTACTGAAGAAATCAGGCTTGAATCCAGTCCGCCTGAAAGAAAAGTACAGACGGGCACATCGGAAATCAACTGTCTTTCAATAGAATCCGTTACAAGGTAACGCACCTTTTCTATAGTTGTATCAAAGTCGTCAGTATGCTCTTTGTCAGTAAGAGACCAATATCTCCACGTTTTAAGCCCGTTTTTATCATAATATCCGCAATGGGCAGGGGGCAATTCTTCAATGTTTCTGAATACACCGCAACCACATGTCCTGCCGGGGCCTAACAAAACAAGCTCTGAAATGGAGTTTGTATCTGCTTGTGCATCTATGTCAGGGTTTTCAAGAATTGCCTTGATTTCAGATGCAAAAATGAACTTTCCGTTTCTATTATAATAGAAAAAGGGTTTAACGCCTATTCTGTCGCGTGCAATAAACAGTTTCTGTGTTTTTCTTTCCCATATTGAAAAAGCAAAGATACCATTCAGTTTTTCAACGCATTTCTCTTTCCATATTATATATGATTTTAAAAGCACTTCTGTGTCAGAGTAAGTTGCAAATTTCAGGCCTTTGTTTTTTAGCTCATTACGCAGTTCATCTGTGTTGTAAAGCTCCCCGTTATATACTATTATATAGTCTTCATCTGCGTGTGAAATTGTCATTGGTTGAATGCCGTTTTCGATGTCGATAACTGCCAGTCGCGTATGTATCAGAGACGCGTGTTTTTCTGTAACAAGACCATTTGCATCAGGTCCCCTGTGGGCAAGTTTTTTCTGCATTTTTATGGGTGTCGCGGTTTCGTTTCTTAAATCATCGTTATAATCTATTATCCCTGCAATGGAGCACATATTTATCACCTCATCACATTTTATGCATTTTCAATATTTTGGTTAAAACAAGCATATTTTTAACAAAATTGCGTATAATTGTAACGTGTTGTAACACTTTTGTAATTTTTGCATTTTTAACAAAAGGCCGGAATCAAATATTGGGAAAAAGGCTTTAAAAAAAGAAATACAAAATTTAAATTTCCAAAAAGTAAAAATAACTTGTGCAAAATTACTAAATAAAAAAATTTTTTTTATTTGACAAGTCAAAAAGTAATCACTATAATGTGAATCGTGCTTTGTGGAAAGTGTTTTTTTCTGCAACACACAACAAAGCGAAATACACATTTTCGCAATAAAAAGGAGATAATTATGATTAGGGTAAACCACGAAAACAAGGTGTGGAAAATAGCAAAAGTTGCTGTGTCCATCGTTCTTGTTGTGATGTGTGCTATGACAATTGTCGCAGCAGCATCTGGTGCAACTTATAACGTAACTATTATTGAAGATTCAAGAAGCGTGACTATTTCAACAAGAGCCACAACTCTTTCAGCTGTTTTCAAAGAAGCAGATGTCAGCTTCGACGGCAACGATATCATAAACGATGATGAGTTCGTTCCCGGTCAGCCCAGCACAATCGTGCTCAAAAGAGGTTACAACGTTTCCGTAACATACCATGGCGAAACATACAAAACTGTTGGCTATGAAGATGTTAAAGATGTTTTCGAACAGTTGGAACTTGAAGTAACAGAAAAAGACACAGTCAACTTCCCCCTTGATAACAAACTTTCTGACGGCATGAAAATTGTTGTTGAAAATCCCATCAGGGTTACTGTTGAAGTAGACGGCGAGGTTGTAACAAAAGAAACATTTTCAGCAAACGTTTCCCAGGTTCTTTCTAAATGCGGAATCCAGATGGGTAAAGACGATTTTTCTGAGCCCGCACTTGATTCAATTGTCAAAGAGGATGCAACTATCGTTGTAAAACGTGTTACATTCAAAGAAAGAACTGAAAAAGAAGTAGCAAAATACGGCACAACTTATGAAGATAATAAAAAAGCATACAAAGGTAACGATTTCACCAAGTCAAAGGGCGTAAATGGTGAAAAAGAAGTTACTTACCGTGACAGATATGTTGATGGTGTAAAAGTTGATTCAGAAGCAGTAAGCGAAAAAATTCTTAAAAAGCCTGTAAATCAGGTTGTGGTTCGTGGCACAAAAGAACCCGAGCCCGGTCGTACTGTAACTGTAGGCGGTTCAAAAACTGTTAAGACAGTTTCAAACTTTGCATTACCCTCAAAATACAAAATTGACGAAAATCTTGTTCCTGCAAGTTACAAACAGAAATTTGTAGGCCCGGGCACAGCATATCATGGCGGTTACAGAACATCTTGCGGCAAAATTCCCGAACCGGGTTATATTGCTGTTGACCCTGATGTAATCCCTTATGGCTCAAAGCTCTGGATTGTTTCTAACGACGGCAAATATGTTTATGGTTATGCTATTGCAGCAGATACAGGCGGATTTGCATGGAACGGAAGCGGCACACTTGCTGACTTGTATTTCAAATCAACTCCTGATTGTATCCAGTTCGGCAGACGTAACATCACTATCTATGTTCTTGAATGATTTTAAGCACCTGAGAAATCAGGTGCCTTTTGTTTTGTTTGTCGTATTATGCAGAATAATAAATGCTTTTGCAGGGGCGAATCGCAAATCATCCGCCATGTTCACATAACTCACAATTAACATAAATCCATATTGCCTGAAAAATATATCGTAAAAAGCCAAAAAGCAACAAACGAAGTGAAATTGATTAATAAAGGCAATGGAGTATTGTGCATAGGAAATAAAAAGGAGTGGTGATATATAGACAAAAACCACAAAATAAAGTATGAGAGAGAAATAAATATGTAGGTAT
>JAZSFV010000194.1:0-5965 GCA_045532395.1 Acutalibacteraceae bacterium | reverse complement strand
TTTTTATGTAAACTTTTTGCATAATTATAATATAGTAATGTAATAAATTAATATTTTTAGGTTAGAAAAATTTTCTATATAATCAACTTAATAAACAATAAAAAGCGTTGCAGGAGAGAGTGGTAAGTTCCCAAATGCAACGCTTGTTTTTGTAAGTGGCTATGTTATAAGGCTCTTTGCAGTAAAACAACGATACCGCTATCGACACGATTGTATCAACAGCGGTATCTGATTTGGTTGCGGAGATAGGACTTGAACCTACGGCCTCCGGGTTATGAGCCCGACGAGCTACCAACTGCTCTACTCCGCGATATGTGATTTTAGTGGCTTGCCACTTGATATATTATACGCTATTAGTTATGAAAAATCAACCTTTTTTTAAAATTTATTTTGCGACACGCAATTTTGATACATTTTGCACAGTTTATTTCATAAATAACGATTGACTTTGTTGGAAATTGATGTTAAAATAGGCTTGAAGTTTCAGATATTGAAAGGAGACACTTCAAATGAAAAGCACATTTTTAAAAGTTTCTAAAAAAATTCTTGCGGTTTTTCTTGCATTACTTATGTTAAGTGCGGTGACTGTTCCTGTAATGGGTGCAGAAGCCACAACAACTGCAACTACAAAGAAAAATTACATAATCGATAACCCTTATGAAGAAATCGATTGGGAAGAATGGGAAGATTATAAAACACAGCTTCACTGCCATACAAACGCATCTGATGGTTTCCTTACAATTGAGGAATTCTGTGCGATGCATTATGCTGCGAACTTTGAAATTGTAGCACTTACTGATCATGGTACAAACAACCTTGGTTGGAACAAAGTTCCTGAAACTGTACCGCTTATGAGACTTATCAAAAAAGAACGTACAAACATGGCTCCTATTGAACCTATTCCGGAAGACGAATATCAGGCATACCTTAACGGTACACATGAAGGACGTTCATACACAGTAAAATACGATGAAACAACAACAGAAGATGATGTTGTTCTTACAAGAACGACTGAAAACGGAATGCTTGACATTCCTTACGGAAATGAACTCAACATGGCTACACCTTTTGCAGACTGCCATCTTACAGGATATTATGCTCTTTACGGTCAGGGTCTTGCAGGCGTTTTCGGCGACTATGAAACTCCCTCAAAAGGTGTGATGGAAGCAGGCGGTATCTCATTCCTTTCACACGTTGGCGAATATGTATACATCGATAAAGACTCTGAAAAATATGTAGGTCAGCCCGTTGATGATTACTACGCAACAAAGTTTGCCAGACTTTTCATTGACTATGCAGGCTCATCACTTGGCACAGGTATCAACAGCGCAACTGACGCACACACACGTTGCGACAGAATTCTTTATGACCAGATTCTTCAGAAGACAATTCCCAACGGCGTTGTTCCGTGGGGTAATACTTTCGCAGACTCACATAGTGAAACATCAATCAACGATGCTTACACAATGAGCTGGATGCCTGAACAGACAAATGAAGCATTCCGTACCTGCCTTGAAAAAGGTCAGTTCTTCTCAGTTTCTCACTTCTCAAACGGTGTTGAACTTAACGGTATGGAAGAAATGCCCGGTTTTGTTGAACAGGACGTTTATGATACAAAAGCATACTGGCTTGACAATACTCCACGTGTTACAAAAATCGACGTAGACCAGGAGAATGATACAATCACAGTTTACGGTGAAAACGCAAACATCATCACATGGGTTTCAAACGGTAATGTTATTAAAAGAGTAGAACTTGTTGACGGCAAGGCAACACTTGACCTTCACAATGACGAACTTCTCAACGACCCTTATCTTTATTTGAGATTCTATCTTTCAGGCGATAACGGAATCTGCTATGCAAATCCCATGGTACTTCACGTTGAAGGCGAAGAATTTGCTCCCGTAGATGTTCCGGAGACTGTTTACGATACACCGTGGTTCCTTCGTAAACTCGTAACAGTGATCGACGCTATATTCTTCAGATTTAATCCTATTATCTGGATTTTCAAATACTTCGGTCTTGGTTATAACCCTGTTACAACAGACAGACTTTTCAATCCGTTCTGATGCAATAATATAATGTAAAAAACCGTGTATCTTCTGATACACGGTTTTATTTTTTTATCCCTCAATAATAAGAATTTCTTTAACTTCCTTTGTTTCAGGGTCTATTGAAATTGTTTTGATTTCCTGAGACTTCCAGTTGAATCTGAATTTAACATCAAGTATCTTCAAATCAATTTCTGCTTCCGTTTCTTTTCCTGCACATTCAAAAGTACGAAGAACAATTTTCTTTCCGTCTTCTGAATACTTCATTGCCTGAATAAGAATGTTATCTTCGCTGACTTTAAGTCCGCTGTAAACAGGGGGAAGGTCGCCTTTATGGTGAGTTTCAAGATAAAGCTTCAAAGGCATGTTGAGAAGTTCACTGTCTTTTACAATTTCTGTGAAATCGTTTTCGCAAGGTTTCAGGATACATTCAAATTCCTGCTCACCCTGGTCAAGGAAAGACATTTCGTTGTCGCGGCTTCTCTGTCCGTAATGGTCAAGATAAGCGCAACCCCTTGCCATAACCATTCTCATTTCGTTACCCTTAACGCAGAAACTGTATTTTGAATCGTTAATGAGTGCAAATCCGTTGTTTGTACCTTTTTCGCATACTGCAATCCAGCCTTGCGCAGGCTCTTCTTCGCCATTTGCTTCCTTTTTGATGAATCCGAAAGGCATTGAATAAACTGCTTCAGGGTTTTCAATGTTCATGGGGAATGCAAGTTTTGCGATTTTGTAATGCTCTTTAAAGTCAAGTTTGCATCTTACTTCAATATCTTTCTTACCTCTCCAGAGAGAAATGTATTGTGTAAGAGTTGATTTGTTGTAAGTGGAAGTTGCTTTGATTGTAGCACGTAAATATCCTGTTTCGACAATTTCAAGTTTAGCATCACTGAAAACGCCTATATCTTTATTGAAATCAAAAACATTATGTGCCCATGTATCTGTGTGGTAATCGTCTTCGATAACTGCTCTCATAATTGGTGCAGAAACAAGTTCTTTGTCAAGTTCTTTATCAAAGTAACTGTCAATTGCGCCTGTGTGCTTGTTGATTACAATTTTAACTTTACTGTTTTCAATAGTATTTTCAGTAACTGTAAATTCATTTTCAACAGGCTTGGGCTGATAATTCTGTTCTTCTTTATATATGAAATATGTGCCGTAGCCGTAAGGCTCAAGGTCAACTTCAAACATACACTGTAAAAAATGTCCTCCGTCTGTATAAGGTGCACGGATAATCTGGAACGGAACTTCATTGTCATCTGAATCAAGAACGCCTGAAACCCAACCAATGCCGAAACAAACCTTTGCTTTTACGGGGAAAGAGTGAGGGTTGAAAACAACCATGGGGCAACCTTCACCCTCGCGAATCCATAATCTGTCACGTTTGATTGACGGTCTGTAATCAAGGAATTTTGTTGTGTTCACTCTCCATGAAATTCTTTCTGCACCGAAAGAGCCTACCTGAAGCGCAGTTTCGCTTGCATATCCGAATGCGTTGTAAGCATCTTTGTAAGCAGGTTTGATTGAACAACCTGCAAGAATATCGTGGAACTGGTTGAACATAACACTTTCCCAAGCATGTTCAATAGATTTTGTTTTAGGTTCAGACTTTGTAAGCAGTGTTGACATAAGGTCAATCTTTTCTGCATAAACCAAATCGTTTTCTGCACGGCGGTTCATTTCTTTAACCTTACTGTTTGCGCTGTAGCAACCGCTTGCATGATGTTGCAAATCTTCATTGACTGTGGGAATGTCAATCTCATCAATATGTTCGTTTACATAGTCAAAATAGTCGTCAGCCTTTGCATAGATGAAAACATCCTTGCCCTCTTCTTTGCGTAATTTTTCAGCTTCTTCAAGATGCTCGATTGACGGGCCACCACCATGGTTGCCGACACCGTAGAAAATCATCTGAGGTTGCTCGAGACTTTCGGTATATTCCCATCTGCCGTCTTTAATTCCGCCACAGTAACCCAGGGGGATTCTGAAAGCAAGCACGTCACTACCGTCAGGGCTTACCCAATGGTGAAGATTTTTCTTGGGTAGATTTGGCTTTTCGTTTGTGTCGTTAGGACGCTGATAAATGTAGTTATCAATGCCTGACTTTTTCATAAGCTGCGGAAGCATTCCGTTGTGGCCGAATGAGTCAACGTTATAACCGGTCTTTACGATTGAGCCGAATTTTTCTTTGAAGTATTTCTGTGAATAGAGAAAATGTCTTGCGAAAGATTCGCCTGACGGAATGTTGCAGTCAGGTTGTACCCACATACCGCCTGTAATACACCAACGTCCTTCTTCATATCTCTGTTTGATTTCTTGAAACATTTCAGGCTCACTTAATTCTATCCATTTATAATAAGAAGCACATGCAGATGTAAAAACATAATCAGGAAATTCTTTCATTCTGTCAAGTGCTGCTCTGTAAGTTGATTTTACAAGAGAAAGTCCTTCCGGTACACACCACTGCCACACAGGGTCAAGGTGAGCATTGCCGATAAGGTGATAAGTTTTTTTCATATTAACAACTCCTTTTTGTTAAGGATTATTTACTTTATTATGACAGAAAAAATATACCTTTTCAAGTGTATCCAATAGCCAAAAAAATTTTTGTTTACTTGTGGAAAATGACTAATGGGGTTTTGTGTGAAATTGATTTGTCGATTTACCGTTGCATTAGAGATTTTTTGTGCTATAATGAATTTATTATATAATTAATGAAAAGGAGCTGAATTTATGAAAAAGTTTTTCATAAGCATTATGTCATTGATTTTAGGCGTCAGCGGTTATGCAGTTGTAGAAAAAACAATAGAAGAACGTGTAGGACTTCTTGAAAGTCAGGTTTCTGAATTGCAGTATGAAGTTTCAAGTTTGAAAACACCGATTGCGGAAGTAACAACAGGTAAAGATGTTACAGAGTTAACTACAGAGAAAGTAACAAAACCTGACGCACCTACTACAAATTCAGAGATCCTTTATGCTTACAACCAAGCAGTCGTAAAAACAAATAAGAATTCTCCCACAGGTCAGTCAACAATGAAACTTGCAGGTAGTATCACAAGTGATGGCGCTATCGGTAGTATCGCTGAAGTTCTTTCACCCATCGCTGAAGCAGCTCTTGCCAGAAACTCAACACCTACAAATTTCATTCCCGGTTATGGTGAACTTAAAGGTGAAGACCTTAAATCAATCAAAGTTACAGACAACGGCAAAACATACATCGTTGAAATGACAGTTAAGTCACAGACAGATGGTTCTGACGCTGATAGTAAGTCGGGTCCTGTAGGTAGAGCTATCGGTACGCTCGGTAACATCGATGGCGCTCTCAAAGAACTTGGTGCAGAAATAAAATCAGGTAGAGAGACAGTTTCTCTTACTTATGATGATGTAAGCGTAAGAGCAGAAATCGACAAAGCATCAGGCTTAATCGTACATGGTCAGTGGCACTATGTCGTTAAAGTTTGCGTTGGTGATGCTGAAGCTTCTATCAACATTCTTACAGCAAACCTTAAGAACCTTAAAGCTAACATCGACTACACAGTTATTATTTGATTTTAAAAGATATCGCAATATCACAAGGCAGGGGATAACCCCTGCCTTTTTTAATGCAGAGTACAAAGTGTAAAAATGCAGAATGCATGGTGGATTGTTAAAATATCTATTCACTGTTATCTATTATCTTAATGTATATCGTAGGTGCGATTCAGGAATCGCCCGTTATGTTTATGGAACTCGTTATTCATATCAAATCAAAAAGGCTGAAAAGAGCGACATAAAAAGCCAAAAAGCAACAAACGAAGTGAAATTGATTAATAAAGGCAATGGAGTATTGTGCATAGGAAATAAAAAGGAGTGGTGATATATAGACAAAAACCACAAAATAAAGTATGAGAGAGAAATAAATATGTAGGTAT
>JAZSFV010000268.1:0-2940 GCA_045532395.1 Acutalibacteraceae bacterium | reverse complement strand
GGTTTTTCTGAAAATCCGAAAAAGCCCACACAAGCGGCATAAAGTACATAGCCTGTTTAAACGGAGGCTTAGTCATATCAAATTTTTTAGTTTCGGGTTTGCCGCCTCTTACATGTTTTCCGTATTTTAAGCTCATGAAATCACTTCCCTGACACTAATCAATATATATCCATTTTACATTAAAATATTAACAGTATTATACTAATTTTCGACCCCGTTTGTCAAGGTTTAAGCCTGTGAATTAAAAATTTCTAATTAATGCCCAAATATTGTTTATAAAATATTATTTTTTTGAATAATATTTCATTTAAGCAACAAAGCCGCTATATTTGTTTCAAAAAAAGCACCCCGTATATCAAACGCCAAGCGTTGATACACGGGGTGTTTAAGGATGCTTATCAGGTTTCGAAACTCTTTTTCTTTCTTACAAGTGAAACAACAACAATCACGATAGCAATAAGTGCTGCGGCACCGCCTGCGATGATGAGGATTTTGAGAAGCTCGTCTTCGTCATCGTTATTGTTATTTTTCTCATTTTCCGTTTCGGCAGTTGTTTTTTCTTCGATAACAACATCATCGGTGGTAACTTCTTCGCCGATAATTTCAATGTCTGTTGTCATTTCTTCGTCTGTTGTGCTTTCTTCTTCAACGGTCGAGCCGTCGCCGACAATAAGAAGCCATGTTTTTGTAACGCCGTTTTCGCTTACTGCTTTTATGTTTGCCATGCCTTTTACAAAAGTTGTGACAATGCCTTTTTCGTTAACTGATACCACATTTGAATTGCTTGAAGTGAAAGTGATTTTACCCTGCATTGCTTTCGGTATTCTCAGCTGATAAGAATTACCTACTGCAACACCGATTTTTTCTGTGGCGATAATTCTTGTTGTGCTTTCTTCAGGAAGAGTTGTTGCTTTTGTTGTTGCTTCTGTTGTGGGTTCTGTTGTGGTTTCTGTTGTGGTTTCTGTTGTGGGAGTTTCTGCAGTGATTTTAAGGCTTATGCTGCTTGATGAAGATGCTGTGGGTACAGCGTCAGCATCAGTGCCCTCTGCCACAACTGATATGGTGGAAGTTACAGTTGAAGCTGTGAGTACTTTGAATGTAACAGTTGCAAGAGCGCCTGTAGATGATACTATTGAACTGTCAACATTCATAAACGCACCGTTTACAACAGGAGACCCGTGTTTGACTTCTTTCCAGTCGAAAGATGAACCTATTCCGGCTACTGATGAAGACTGATACTGAAGATGAGTTGAGTTATAATTGAGCGTAAAATCCACGCCGCCGATGCCTGAATTTGATGAAAGGCTTACAGTGATTGTAACTGTATCGCCTTTTTTAAGTGTTGTTTTACTTGCTCCGAGTGAAACTTTCATTGATGCTGCACTTGCAGAAATTGTGCTTGCAAAAATTACTGAAATTGCAAGTAATACTGATATAACTAATTTAAGCTTTTTCATAAACTTCAACATTCCCTGAAAGGAAATGCTTCACCGCCTTTCTTCATAGTTAGACATGTTAATTATACATTCTATTTTTTGTAAAGTCAAGTATACGATTACTTGTGGTATTTTGAAGAATTTGAAATCATGAAGCCTCTGTAAATCTGTTCAAGAAGCATTACCCTTGCAAGCTGGTGCGGGAATGTCATTTCCGACATAGAAAGGCGCACATCTGCTTTTTTCTTCACAGATTCGTGAAGCCCGAAGGATGAGCCGATTATGAAAACTATGTCTGCAGTGCCACTTACTGCAGAGTCTTCAAAAAACCTGCTTAACTTTTCGGAGGACATCTGTTTACCCTCAATGCACATGGCAACAACTTTTGAATTTGAAGGGATTTTTGACATAATTTCTTTTGCTTCTTTTTCAAGGGCTTTGTCAATTTCCGTCTGGGAAGCGTTGTCGCCCAGTTTCACAGGCTCCAGCTCATAAATTTTAAGTTTGCAGAGAGTTGAGAGCCTTTTTATGTATTCATCGCAGGCATCTCTCAAATATTTTTCTTTAAGTTTGCCAAGGGCAATTATTGTAACACCTAACATAAAAAAATCAGAGCCTTATCATTTTATTTTTATCACCTGCTACGGTGAGAGTATAGTCGATATTTATTCTCGCACCTGACATATCAAGCTTGGAGAATGTTTCTGCATACGCTTTGTCGGGAGTGTTATTCTCACGGCTTAAATGGCCTAACACAAACCTTGTTGTGCCTTTTAAAAGAAGCTTCTGGGCAGTGTCTGCACAAACATCGTTTGAAAGATGACCATGGTCTGACAAAATGCGTTGTTTGAGATAAAAGGGATAATTTCCCGTTTTAAGCATGTTTATATCGTGGTTTGATTCAAGAAGCACAAGGTCGCTTTTTTCGATGCCTTTCATTACTTCGTCGCTGACAAAACCTAAATCCGTGCAGACAGAAATTTTTCTCTCGTCAGGTAAAAAGAAACTGTAACCCAGACTCACGGGGGTATCGTGGGAAGTCCTGAAAGGTTTTACCATGATGTTTCCCACATAGTCTTCTTTATCAATTTCGTAACACTCTGTACCGCATGGAATCTGACCGCTTTCGCAAAGAGCAGAAAGAGTTTCACGGGAAGAAAAAAGAGGAACATCATATCTTGAAAGAAAGGCTTTTATGCCTCTTACGTGGTCAGAATGCTCATGGGTTACAAAAACACCCTTGACGGTAGACAAATCAATGCCCTGAAACTCTGCCGCTTCTTCAAGTTTTTTCAATGATACGCCGATATCAACAAGCACACCCTCTTCAGCCATGCCGATATATGTACTGTTGCCGCTTGATGATGAATATAAAGAACAGAACCTTGCCGTAAAAATTCCTCCTTTTCCAAAAAATTCCCACTTGAAAACAAGTGGGAGTTAAAATTATCTTTATTGAATTAACCTGCGTTGATAACTGTGAGCTGGGGGTCTTTGACTTCGA
>JAZSFV010000271.1:0-4393 GCA_045532395.1 Acutalibacteraceae bacterium | reverse complement strand
GAACGACATGGCTAGATCCGACTTGGCTCTGCATCAGGAGCATATACGCCGATTTCTACCAACATGTCGTGTACTTCTTCCATAACAGCATTGTCTGCTTCCACGTTGTTATCAGTAGATTTCATCATTTCTGCCGCTTTATCAAGAAGTGCCTGCTGGTCTGTTGTGAGAACATAATCGTTTTCTTCACAGTATCTTTCCAGGTCAGGAATATAACTTCTTACAAGAGGTTTAAGGTTTCTTGCGTCGTTGAACTGGGGATAATAATATCCGTCTTCTTCCAGATTATCGCAGTCTTCAACTGTTTTGATTTCGCCTGTTGCAAGGTTAAGAGCAAGAGAAAGAGCCGTGTTGTTATATTCGAGCTCGTGCTTCTGCTCGTAGAAATACCATGAAGATTCTTTGAAGAGTGCAGTTGAAATATCAAGTGAGCCGTCAGGTGAAAGCTCTCTGCCTTCTGTATCTTCAAACTTCTGTCCGTAAGGCACAAATGATGTACCGGGTGCAGTTGAATCGATGTTTATAATTTCGTCAGAGTTTGTTGTGGGTGCATTTTTCATAAACGCAAAGAAACTGTAGTCACTTGTACAAGCACCGAAAGGAAGACCGTAGCCTGCGATAAACGAGAATGTTACGCCTTCTTTTTCAAGGTTTCTCATGGTAGTTGTAAGGTTTGCTTTTGCTTTATAGAAATCGTCTACTTCTTTTCTTACAACATCAGAAGATATACACCATGTAATTTCATCATATCTGTCAAGGGGTGCCATATTAAGAAGCGATGGAGTTGGTCCGAAAAGGTCTGTTGCAAGACCTTTGAGTGCCATATCAATAAAGTCTCTCAATATCTGTTTCGGGAAAACACGGAGTACAACATTGATTAAATAACCCCAAGGCTCGCCAACAAGGTCGCTGATAAGACCGTTATAGAAAAGGTCCGCAGAATTATCGCAATACTGCTGGGTAAGCATATCTGCAATAATTTCAGTACCGTCCCATGCACCTACGATACCAACAACACGTCTGATGTGGTTTTCTTTGACTGTGGGATATGCACTCATATATGCAGAAACAACAGAAGCACCCATGCTCATGGGAATAAGCACAACGTCTTTTGCACCTACTTTGTTGTTTGCAATAATAGTTTCAATGAAATCGTGAAGTCCTTCTACATTCTTTGAAGTGTATGAGAATGCACTGTAGTTATAAACATAAAGGTAATCTTCATAGTTTTCACCGAATTTTTCTTTAGCAATATCTTCGCAGGGAATTGCAGAGAAGAAACGTTCTCTTGCTTCGCTACGGAGTTTACCGTCTTCTCCGGGTGCGTAAGGATATTCTGAAACGGGCATAGCGTATCTGGGAGTTACAACTCTGGGGTTACCGTTACCGTTTTCATCAACAAGGTTGAATTTGAAAAGGTTTTTAACAATATTTTTCACTGCACTTTCGCTGATAACACAATCGCCCAGCGCACTTGAAACAAGAAGCCCTGCAACTACTGTAATGATAGAGAAAATTGTGCCTGCATCTGAGAATGCTTCATCAAAGCTGTTGAAAAGATTCCATCTTGCAGAATATTTTCCCTCTGCAACAAGAGGAGCATAATTTTCATAATCCTGAAGTGTACCATTTTCGAAAGCACCTTCTTCAGTGTAACTTTCGTCAAAAAGATATGAATAGCTCTGTCCTATACCTGTAACAAAAACAATAAGACTGTTTTCACCTTCGGCAAACACACTTTCAAGGTTATTGCTTGTTTCGGATTTTACTGTTATTTCAGGCTCTTCTGCGGCGGCAGGAATTACCACCAAAGAAAAAATCATCGCCAATGAAAGAATAATTGCAATAAATTTTTTCATTTTTCTTCCCTCCCTAATTTATTTAATAATATATTACCATTAATTTACCACTATTTCAATTGACTTCTCTACTTTTGTATTATTAAACAAATGTATAATAACTTTTTCGGCATATTCACTATCGCTTAAGTCGTCTGAGATATTGTCCGCCGTTATCTGTCAAATATTTGTGATACTTTTTATACTCAGGAAACACCTTTTCTATTTCCGCATAAAATTTCGGAGAATGGTTCATCTGCTTTCTGTGGCAAAGCTCATGCACAACCACACTGTCAATAACTTCCAACGGAAATAAAACGAGCAGGCAGTTGAAATTAAGGTTTCCCGCAGATGAACAGCTCCCCCATCGTGTTTTCTGATGCCTTATTGTTATTCTGTTATAAGTAACGCCGATTTTTCCGGCATAAAATTCCACCCTTACGGGGATTATTTCTTTTGCCTTACGGGTAAATTCTTTTATTTCATCATCAGTAAAAGGTATTAAATTTTTATTTCTCTCTTTATAAATTTCAAGATGCTTTTCAATCCAGTCCTTTTTAAGCAGAAGAAATTTTTCAATTTCTTTGTCTTTCATTCTTTTGGGTGCGCGGACTAAAACTGCGCCATCTTTTATTTCTATTGAAAGTGATTTTCTTTTACTTCTGATTACAGTAAAATCCAAAATTTCACAACCTTTATTTCTTTCTTTTCAAAACACCAACCGTTATCAGAACGGAACTTACAATCAACAACGATATCAGACATATAAAAGTAACATTTCCTTCAGTACACTGCACCTTCAGTAACAAATAATAATTCTGCCAAATCTTTTTGTGAATAATTGTTTTCCATACGTTTGCTTTTGATAAACAAACCGAATGTCTTTTTATCAGTCATATATAACACATCCGTTTAACATCATATTACAAGAGTCTTTCAGCGTCAATGGACTGTCAGGTCACCCCCTGTTTTCAGACATTAAACGTAAAAATCATTATATATAATCATACCACTTTGTGAAAAGTAATTCAACAAAATATTAATTTACTTGTTTTACGCATGAATAAAAAACTACAAACAACAAATAAAGGGAAATGACATAATCGGGTGGCGAAATGTAAAATCAAAGGAAAACAAAAAGACTGCCGACAGAACCGACAGTCTTTAAAGTTTATTTTTTCATTTCAATCATGTCGCGGTATGAGATAAGCTGAATGCCGTGAGCATTGAGATGCTGCTCTGTTTTGGGGTCTTTCATAATCTGATATTCCCAGACTCTATCGCGCCATCTTGCTGTGATGCCTTTGATTTCGTCACATTCTACTGAGGGATGAACGTAAGTTTCGCTGAAGCCTGCAGGAATTTGGCAAAGGTCTTCAAGGAACATTTCGCGGTATCTTTCGTAGCTTGTTCTCATTTCGTCGTTCCATTTGGGGAAGATAAGATAATCAGGCATGATAACATTATTCTTTTTGCCGAGATAATCACAAATTTTACAAGCGATTGCATAAATGAAATAAGGTGTGCCTTCGGGACATTCTGTTTTTAAAGGTTTTCTGCACATTCTGAATGCATAGCCGAGTTCACCGCAGAGTTTCATTGTCATGGGAAGAAGTTTGAAGTTACCGCCTTCAATACCGTAGAGTGAACCCATGTGGTTATCGAGATGAGACGGTTTCATGCCCATGCTTTCAGCAAGCTTAACCTGAGCAAGAATTTCCTGACGTGCTTCTTCGAGGTCAGCATGTTTTGCGAAATCTTCACATTCAGGCCACATAAAACCTTTTTCGTTTTTGAGTGACGGAAGGTCTGTGACAGGACCCCAGTTATAGCTTCCCCATTCACTTGTTGTTGTAAGGTGAACACCGATTGCATACTGAGGATTGTCGATTGAAAACTGAACTGCTTCCTTTGCAAATTTGCAAGGCATCATGATTGTTGAAGATTTAAGTCTGCCTGCTTTGAAAAGGTCAATAACAGCTTCGTTTGCCGCACCGCACATTCCGAAGTCGTCGGCGTTGATTATTAAATATTTATCTGCCACGTGTCATTACTCCCCTATTTAAAGTTGATACATAGATTTTACCACATCGCAAAGACAAATTAGTTAACAGATTGTTAATATTTGTGTTTTTTTGTTTGTAACCCAAAACAAAATGCCCCAACATAAAAAGTGCCGGATGGACTTTCCGGCACTTTGATAATTTACTTATCTGCTTTCGCAGTTAAATTTACTTGTTCTTTGGACTCACCTGTTTCAAATTCAGTAATGTAGTGAAATTATTTTCAGATGAATTTAATCATCTTAAATTAACGTGTATTTTGGACTCACCTTTTTCATTACAATTTTGGTTTAAGTCAAAGTTTTAAGTGATTGTTGGACTCACCTTTTTCTTTTTGATATAGTTTTTATGTCTGGTGTACTATTTGTACATCGGAACCACCTTTTTCTGAATTTTTATAGGTTTCTAAGTTTAAGTCTGACAGATTGTTGGACTCACCTGTTTCCTTAGATTTATAGTTTTCGGAAGTCGGATCGTAGCCATGTCGTTCTG
>JAZSFV010000126.1:0-12408 GCA_045532395.1 Acutalibacteraceae bacterium | reverse complement strand
TCTGTATATTTTCAGGCTAAATATGCAGATACTAAAGAAGTAATCGATGCAATCCACGAATCAGGCGGTGTTGCAATACTTGCTCACCCCGGAAAATATTCTGATGAATTTGTGGAAAAAATGATTGGTCTCGGTATTGACGGTCTTGAAGTATGGTGTCCTGAAAACACACCTGAGCAGAGTGAAAAATTCTTAAAACTTGCAAAGCAGAAGAAGATTTTATCTCTCGGCGGAAGTAACTTCCACGGAATGTATAATAAAGAAGTATATTCAGTAGGTACATACGCAACTCCTGATAAACAGTTTGATGAACTTATAAGCTATAAGGCTAAACAGAAGAGACTTCGCAAAAAAGCGGAGCAGGAGTCCGGCGAGGTATAAATAGTTTTTAAGGAGAATTGTTATGCACGCTTTTGACGACAACGATATTAAAATTTTTGGCGGTTCTAAAATTGAAAATGAGGCTGATGTGCTTATCCGCATCGTTGAAATCATGAAAAAGCAACGTGCAAACGGCAACATGGAGCGTGCAAAAGACCTTGGCGTTAAAATTGCACGACAGATTTATTCTCCTGAAAACATCAGTTCATCTGTTAAAGAATCAATTGCAGCTTTCAAATCAAACGATGAAATTTACGAACAGATTAAAATGCTCGTTACTTTTGCTGCGGAAGCACAGATTCATCTTTTGCTTGAGAAGTATTCAGTTTCAACTATGGCTGTGAACTCTCTTTATGATGAGCTTATCAAGCTTGATGATGATTTATATGATAACATTACAAACGCTTTTACTTTCTATTATCTTGAACTGAGAAAAGGCGGCGACGTTGCTGCTCTCCTGGGCAAACGCTTTGCCAAACTCTGTGGTGACGGAAACGACGAGAGCCTTGTAAGCTTAGGTGGGGAAATTTACACATCAATAAGTGATATAATCAGGGAAGAAATAGAAGCCACAGAATTTATAAACGACTAAAAGAAAGGGAACTCTCTGCGAGTTCCCTATACTTATCTTCCGGAGGTTTTCATGGATAATAAAGAACTTATCTTAAAGGCAATTGAAACCAGAAAAAACTCATATTCACCCTATTCAAAGTTTTCTGTAGGTGCGGCGCTTCTCTGTGATGACGGGGAAGTCTTTACGGGAGTAAACGTCGAAAACGTATCTTTCGGGCTTACAAACTGCGCTGAAAGGACTGCGTTTTTTAAGGCGATTTCAGAGGGGAAGAGAAAATTTTCTAAAATTGCCATAGTTGGCGGAGAAACTTATCTTTCACCTTGCGGTGCATGCAGACAGGTTATGGCTGAATTCTGCAGTAAAGATTTTGAAGTGATTTTCGCTAAAAACGAAAACGATTATATTGTAAAGACTCTTCAGGAAATTCTGCCTTTTTCTTTTTCAGAGGAGGATATGAAATGAGAATGTACGATATAATACTCAAAAAACGTAACGGCGGAAAACTTACAAAAGAGGAAATTGACTTTTTTGTGAAAGGCGTTACTGATAAGACTATTGAAAACTATCACGTTTCTGCTCTGATGATGGCAATTTATTTTCAGGGCATGGACGAAGAAGAAACGCTGAATCTGACGCTCGCCATGACAAATTCAGGGGAAACCATGAATCTCGGAAAAATCGACGGCATAAAGGTCGACAAGCATTCAACAGGCGGAGTAGGGGATAAAACTACTCTGGCAGTTGCCCCGATTGTTGCGGCTTGCGGAGTCAAGGTTGCCAAAATGTCAGGCAGAGGGCTTGGTCATACGGGCGGTACAATTGATAAACTGGAGTCTATAGACGGTTTTGAAACTTCAATTGTGCCTGAAAGATTTTTTGATATTGTAAATACTCACGGCATTTGCGTTGCAGGACAGTCTATGAATTTAGCCCCTGCGGATAAAGAACTTTATGCTCTGCGTGACGTTACTGCAACAGTTGAAAATATTTCGCTTATCGCTTCAAGCATAATGAGCAAGAAACTTGCTTCAGGAAGCGACTGCATCCTGCTGGACGTTAAGGTGGGCAGCGGTGCTTTCATGAAAACTTATGAGGAAGCAGAGAAGCTTGCGCGTGAAATGGTTAAAATCGGCAAAGGTGCCGGCAGAAAAACACGAGCGGTTATTACTGACATGGATAAACCTTTGGGAAATACTGTCGGCAACAGCATTGAAGTTATTGAAGCAATAGAAACTTTAAAGGGCAACGGCCCTGAAGATTTTACCCTGCTTACAAAAACAATAAGCAGTGAACTTCTTGAAATGGCAGGAATTGACGATGCTGAAAACAAAGTTGAAGAAGCGATTTCAAACGGAAAAGCCTTGGAAAAGCTTGCCGATATGGTAAAGGCTCAAGGGGGAGACGAAAGATTTATTTATGACACTTCGCTTTTCGCAACAGCAGAATTCAAACTTGAAGTTAAGGCTGAAAAAGACGGATTTATTTCTCATATGAACGCTGAAACAATAGGAATTGCATCTGCAAAACTGGGTGCAGGCAGAGAAAAGAAAGGCGATTCGATAGATTTTACTGCAGGAATAAAACTCTTTAAAAAGACAGGAGATAAAGTGTCCGCAGGTGAAGTGATTGCAGAAATTTATTCTTCAGTTGAATACAAATTGAAAGACGCAGAAAAAACATTTTTATCTGCAATTCAATACAGCGAAACTGAACCTGAAAGAAAAGAATTGATTTTAGGTAAAGTTGAATAAAACGTAATAAATAAAAAACTCATCTGTCAAACGTCAAGCTCCCATAAGGAAGTATTTCTTTAAAAAGTGAACTTTCGGCACAATAATGCGTTAAAAAACACCGATACGCGACAGCGTTATCGGTGTTTTTCGTCTTTTCTTGTACACGAAATTTCGCTTTTTAAAGTGCTACGCAGTTTCGTAGAAAAGCAAAATTGCTTGAATTGAAGCCAAAAACACAGCAAGGCAACCGCCTTGCGAGGCTTTTGGGGATAATACAAGGAATTTTGTTCGAGAAACAAAAACTGCCTTATGGGAACTCGGCGAAGGCAGATGAGTTTTTTATTTTATATTTCTTCAATTTCAAAGAAAACAACGTTGCCCGGCTGGAGCATTATGTTGAGAGTGATGTTGCCTTCCTGTGATGTTACTTCAAACTCTGTGGGAGTAAGTTTTGAACATTCAATATATTTGTCACGAAGCTCTGTTTTATAAATTTCAATTGCTTTGGGGTCAGAAAGTGTTGTGATATTGTCAAGCATGGGGTCATCAGGAGACCAGCCGAAACAATCGTCGGTGATATTATATTTCATTCTGTCTTCCTGCCACTCGTCAAAGTAGTTGCAATCGTCATTTACAAGATACTGGGTAACTTTATATTTCTTGCCGTCTTCTGCAGGGATGTTGAGAGTAACGTCTGCCTTGCCTTTGTAGTCAAGGTTGTTTTTGAAGTTGTAAACCATAGCGCGGTAGTTGCCTGTTTCCGGGTCAACTGCAACAAGGTTTCCGATTTCTGCTTTAAGGGAAGTTTTAATAGCCGTTGTATCGGCAGAAAGAAGTTTCATACCCTCAAATTTCGCCAAATTCTGTGCCACATGGTAGCTGATTATGGGATATCCGTTAAGGTTACCGCCCGTCAGGAAATTCCATGATGAGAAATAATCTGCACCTGAAAGAATAGCCTGAGTGAAAAGCCTTGCGTCGTAGGAAGCCTGCCATGTGTATCCGGTAGTTCTGTTAAGAAGCTGGGAGTCATCCTTACCGCTTATGTTTCCTGAAAGGATTCTGCCTTCGTCAATGCCGTAAATAAGGCCGTTGAGTCCGTATTTTTCGGCTTTTTCTTTAAGATATTCTATAGTTTCAGGCAATGTGTAGCCGTCAGTATATTTGCCGGGGTTATGGTCGTAGAAGGATGCTGAAAGGAAGCAGATTCTTGTGCCTTTCTGGCCGTTTGCATAGTTTGTACCCTCTGCAACGTGGCGGATGAAAATTTCTTCATCCCATAAGCCTTCGGTAACAGTCATACTGTGAGCACCTACGAAAACATCGTTTCCGATTACGTCGACAAGTGCCTGAACTGTGTAGTCATATAATTTGCAATATGCTACTGCAGTATCTTCAGGCAAACCGCTTTTTGCCTGAAACCAATCGGCATTTTCATACTCTGTCATAACGCCGAAACGCCATGTTTTTACTTCTTCCACGCCGAATTCATCGACAAGAGCCTGTGCAATTGCTTTTATGTAGCCGTAGTAAGCTTCGAAATCATCAGGGGGATAGATATTCATGCTGAATCCGCCCATTTCATAGCCGGAAGTAAATTTAAGAGGCACACCGCCAAGCTTAAGGTGAGGCTTTGCGCCTATATTTATAATTCCGCGGCAATTTTCGATGAGAGGCTCAAAGTTATAGTCTGTAAAGGTTGTTGTATCATAGGGGTCTAAGAACAAATCTCTGTCTGCAGTACCGCCTGTGCATTGCATGAGCTGAACATATTTTACAAAAGAGAAAACATCGTTTTCAGTGTTTCTCTGTGCATTTACAAATTCACGTCCCATGTGCCACACGTTGATATTATCAACAACGTTGGGGATTGTCTGTCCGTAATTACTTGTATCAACATTTATTTCTACTGTGCTTGTTGATTTGAAAAGCGCAGGGAATGAATTGAAGAAAAAGCTGATAGCTGTAAATACGGACATAAGAAAAGCTAATATGTTCATTATTTACCACCAAAATAGTAAACTCTCAATTCGTAAGGTCTTGCCTTGAATGTGTTGTGTTTACGCATGTTTTTGCCGTAGTTTGCAAAAATAAGTTTGCCTTCTTCAAGGTTGTAGCCTGCAGGTGATGTGAATTCTGCTTCTTTATCGCTGAATGAGCAGATAACAAGCATTCTTTCTTTTCCGAGCACACGTTCATAGCAATAGAATTTACTGCTGTTTTCGTAATATTCTTTGTAAGAACCATCGCGGACGAGCTGCGATTTCTTTCTGAACTTGATAAGTCTGCGGTAGAAGTTAAGAAGTGAATTTTCGTCTTCTTCCTGGTCTGCAGCATTAATCTTCCAGTAGTTTTCGTTAAGGTAGAACCAGGGCTTCTCTGCAGTTGTGAAACCTGCATTTTTCTCGCTTGACCACTGAACGGGAGTTCTTGCGTTGTCACGGCTGCGGCTCTTGAGAACGTTCATGATTTTATCTTCGGGGAAGTGAAGAACTGACTTGTAAAGTCTGTGAGCGTTGTAAGTAGATACGTCTTCGTACATTTCAAGTTCGGGAAGACGGATGTCTGTCATACCGAATTCCTGACCCTGATATACGAAAGGAGTACCTTTCTGGAGCATATACATAGCAGCGAGCATTTTACCGCTTTCTGTGTGGTATGCTTCGCTACCGTAACGGCTGATGATACGGGGATGGTCGTGGTTTTCAAGGTAAAGAGCGTTCCATGCTTTTCCTTCAAGAGCATACTGCCATTTTGAGAAAGCTTTCTTCATTCTCTTAAGGTTGAAAGGAACGGGGATGGGGTCTGTCATGAAGCAGTCTGCTTCCATGTGCTGGAAGTGGAACATCATGTCAAGCTGCTGATTTTCGCCTTCTTCAATGAAGGGAAGCGCAGCCTTGGGAGTCATCATCGGTGCTTCACCAACTACGAAGCAATCGTAGTGGTCAAGAACGTCACGTTTGTATTCTAAAAGATATTCATGGATGTGAGGACCGTGAGTATAGTGTTCAAGGCCACATGCAACGGGGATAGGTAAGCCGTTGGGAAGTCCTTCTGCTTTTGAAATCCATGTAATAACGTCTTCGCGGAAGCCGTCAACGCCCATGTCGAGCCAGAAGCGCATGATATCTTTAACTTCTTCTCTTACCTTGGGATTGTCGTGGTTAAGGTCGGGCTGACCTTTTGCGAAAATGTGAAGATAATATTCATCAAGGTTTTCGTTATACTCCCATGCGTCGCCGTCAAATGTTGAAAGCCAGTTGTTGGGAGGCTTTTTGTCTGATTTACCTTTTCTCCAGAAATAATAGTCATGATAGGGATTGTCGTGACCTTTCTGGCTTTCAAGGAACCATTCGTGCTGACGTGATGTGTGGTTAACAACAAGGTCCATGATAACTTTCATGCCACGTTTATGACATTCGTCGAGAACTTTCTTGAAAATGTCAAGGTCGCCGTAATCGGGAGAAATGTTTCTGTAGTCTGCGATGTCATAGCCGTAGTCTTCGTTGGGAGAGGGATAGAGAGGTGAGAACCAGATAACGTCAACACCAAGAGATTTGATGTAATCAAGTTTGCTGAGCACACCCCAAAGGTCACCGATGCCGTCACCGTTTCCGTCGCAGAAACTTCTCGGCCAGATCTGATAAACTACCGCGTCTTTGTACCATTGTTTCTTTTCCATAGTAATTCAACCTCCATTAAATCAAAAATTTATGTATACTTCCGTCCTGAATAAGCATAAATGTTTTAAGAACGAGTGCTTGTGTTTTGCCGTCAGTGATTTCACCGTCGAGCACCATTCTCACAGCTTCTTCGATAGGAACTTTTTTAACATCGAGAAATTCATCTTCGTCAAGATGTTGTTCGCCCTGTTTTAAGCCTGTTGCGGCATAGAGATAAATAATTTCGCTGCAATATGCAGGGGTGGGATTGAAAGTGCCGAGGAAATAATAATTTTCCGCTTCAACACCAACTTCTTCTTTAAGCTCACGTTTCATTGCGTCGAAAGGCTCTTCACCTTTTTCAAGCTTTCCTGCAGGCGTTTCCGTAAGCACATGAGCGTTAGGGTAACGGAATTGCCTTACAAGATAAATCTCGTTTTTATCTGTAAGCGCTGCTACGGTAACACCACCATGATGCTTCACAACTTCGCGGATGGAAGTGTTTCCGTCAGGCAACAAAACGTCGTCTTTGCACAGGTCGATTATTTTACCTTCGTAAATTGTTTCGCCTGAAATACGTTTTTCAAAAAAGTCCATCTCAACACCACTTTTTCTATAAGATATTACATATAAATATATAATATCATAGCTTAAAGGAAAAATAAACAGTAAATATAAAATTTAACAAATTTTTTGGAGGTTTTTATATGGAAAGAATAGTTTTGCCACGTAAGTTTGACTACGAAGAAAGCGAAAGGATACGGGATTCGTTAAAAAAGAAATATCCGTTTCTTGTGTGTCATTCAATCGGAAAAAGTGTCTGCGGACGTGACATAATGGCATACAGTCTGGGAAATTATAAAAACATAGTGCTTTTTGCAGGGGCTTTTCATGCTCAGGAGTGGCTGACGGGACTTACGCTTTTTCGTTTTCTTGAAAAAATATGTGAGGCGGTAAAGCATGAAAAAACTATTTCGGGAGTTGACATTTCTGCTTCTCTTTTCACAAAAGGGCTTACAATAATTCCCTGCGTAAACCCTGACGGAGTGGAAATTGTTTTAAACGGTGCTCAGAGTGCAGGGGACTTAAAAGGATTTGTGTGTGATGTTTCAAAAAATGATTTTTCAAAATGGAATGCAAACGCAAACGGAGTAGACATAAACCACAACTTTGATGCAGGCTGGGAAATTCTCAGGGAAATGGAAACAAAGGCAGGCGTTTTCGGACCGTCTGTCCGCCAATACGGAGGCTTCGCACCCCACAGTGAGCCTGAAACGCAGGCGCTTGTAAGATTCTGCGAAAGGCACTACATAGACCACGCATTTGCAATACATTCACAAGGCGAAGAAATTTACTGGTCTTACGGCGACAACACCCCCGAAAACAGTCTTACAATGGCAAATATTTTCAGTGTTTGCAGCGGGTATGAATTGGTGGAAAACAATGCTCTTGCAAGCCATGGCGGTTTTAAAGACTGGTTTATAGAATATTTCAGGCGTAGTGCGTTTACAATAGAAATAGGCAAAGGTGAAAACCCTCTGCCTGTAGATAAGCTTGATGAAATTTACGAAAGAATTGAAGAAATGCTCACTTTGGGTGCCATTATTTAGCTCTCAAATTGTGAATATTAAGTAAATATTTTTTGTTTTCTGTTTTTCAGATTGATTTATTTGACAGTTTGTGATATAATGTCGTGGAATATGTTTGTTATTAATCACTCGAGGATGGTAATATAAATGGTAAAAACAGTTATAACGGCTGACAGCCCGATTGACCTCTCTGCCGAGCAAGCGAAAAGATACGGCATTGAAGTTATCCCGCTGCACGTAATTCTTGATGCACAGGATTACCTTGATGGTGTTAATATAACTCCTGATGATATATACAATGCTTTTGATGAAAAAAACATTCTCCCTTCAACTTCTGCAATTTCTGTTGCTGAATATGAGGACTTCTTTAAGAAATTTGTTAAAGAGGATGTCAGCGTTGTTCACCTTTCATTGAGCAGTGCAATTTCTTCAACTTACCAGAATGCTTGTATCGCATCAGCTGATTTTGACAATGTGCATGTTGTTGACACAAAAAGGCTTTCTTCAGGTATTGCAATTTTAGCACTCAAAGCAGTTGAAATGGCTGAATCAGGAATGGCTGCTTCTGAAATTGCAGCAAACCTTGTTGCTATGCGTGATAAGGTAAGCACAAGCTTTATTCTTGAAACACTTACTTACATGAATAAAGGCGGAAGATGCTCTTCTCTCGTTGCTTTCGGTGCAAACATTCTCGGCATAAAGCCTACAGTCGAAAATCAACTTGACGGCTCACTTACCGTAGGTAAAAAATATCGCGGAAAAATTGACGCTGTAAGACGCCAGTATATAGACGATAAACTGTCAGTTCCTGATATTGATTACAGCAGGATTTTTGTTGACCATTCAGGAATTGATGAAGACGAATTGGATGCTCTTAAATCGTATATTGAAGAAAACTATAACTTCAGGGAAATTATAGTTACACGTGCAGGCAGCACAATCAGCACCCATTGCGGTCCCGGCACATTTGCTCTTATGTTTATGTACAACTGAAATATGATAAAATTTCTTTTACAGTCTCTTCTTCAAGGGACTGTATTTTTTGTTTATCGTAGCTTCTTGAATATATCATTGAATATTCATCTCTTGATTTTTTTGCCTCTGACATAAGATGGTAACCCTGAGAAATAAGCTCTTTCTGGGCCGATAAATTGAATTTTATTCTCTCCTTATGTTTCTTGATTTTTTCGTTGTCGATAAAACGAAGAGCGTTTATTCTTTTGAAACAATCGCCTTTATATGCGTGAATTACATTTGATGTGATAATTCCAAGCCCTAACTCAGGCACGAAAATATGCTCGGCACATTTTTGTCTGCCTAAAGGAGAGAGCATATTGATAACGTCAAAACCACAGATGAGTGCACTTTCGCGCAGTTGAGATATAAGCAAAGAGGAGGCAAATCCCAGCTTGTCGTCGATGCAATAGAGTTTCGGACACATAGTTGTAAGTGTACTTTCTGGAAAATTGCAGCCGTCAGGAGTTACGGCAGTCAGGAAACGGAAGTATTCTTTCCCTGAAAAAGAAGAAACTGTGCCGAATTCACGCTTTACAAACCGTGAAACAAATCTTTCGATTTTTTCTGCATTCACGCAGTCTCCTGCAAGACGTGCGTTATCTTCAATAACGGAGCGTGCAGTCATAAGGAATTTTGAAGATTTTTTTATGTATTTCTTTTCTCTGTCCAGCGATTCACGGATTAATTCTTTGTTGAGAAAAAGCTCTTTTTTATTTGCGGCACTGCCTAAATCTATTGTGTATTGTCTCACATCGGGCATAGAAAACGGAAAATCGGAAGTAAATAAGTAAACGTCGATATCAGGAAAATATGCACCGTCAAGCTTGTCAGAATCAAACACACTGAGAAATTTCTGGGAGAAAATTCCTTCTTTTTCAAGGCGTGTGCAGACGTTTTTTACGAAACTGAAGCGTTCATTCATTGCACCCCTTACAAGAAAAGTTCTTGTTGAAGAAGTGTCTTCTGAACAAGTCCTGCATAAAGAAAAAATACCCTCAGGTGTCACTGCATCGGTGTAAAAATATACGGAATCTGAAATCATACAAAAACCTCCTTTTTATTATCTTATGCAACCGTCAATAAATGGTGCAGGAATAAAAAGAAAGTTGAAAATAAACTTTTGTTGTGGTATAATCAATTTCGATATATTCCCCTTAAGGAGAAAAGATATGAAAAAGAAAAATAACGCAGTTGTAATAGTGGCTGTTGTGGCTCTGCTTCTTGTGGCGGCAATAGTATTGTTTTGTATGTTTTGGCCGAGAGACGACAAGGGCAACCCCACTATGCCGGGGCTTAACAATATTGACTTTTACCCGAGTGCATCTGAAGACAGCAACACAGTTACCGTCACTTTCCCTGAGGGGCTGACTGTTACTGAAATTGCAAATAAACTTGAAGAAAACGGAGTATGTTCATCTGCAGAATTTCTCGACAAGGTCCGGAATCCGTCAGAAGATATGCTCATGGAATTAGGAATTACAAACAAAGATGAACGTGTGTTTACTCTTGAGGGGTATATTTTCCCCGATACTTACGAGTTTTACAAGGGTGAAAATGTGGATTCGGTAATCGGACGATTTACTGATAACTTCCTTTTCAAAATTACCGATGAAGATAAAGCCCGTGCCACAGAGCTTGGCTACACAATGGACGAAATTATTACTATTGCTTCAATTATTCAGGAGGAAGCTGGCAGTGACGCACAAAACGGAAAAGTTTCTTCTGTTCTTCATAACAGGCTGAAAACAGGCACGAAAATCGAGTGTGACGTTACGATAACCTACCTTGAAACACATTGCAAGCCTTATCTTCCCGGCGGACTTACGGAAGACCATAAAAATAATTACAACACTTACAAGTGTCCCGCACTTCCAAAAGGACCAATCTGCAACCCCGGTTATGCTGCGATAAAAGCGGCTCTTTACCCTGAAGAGACAGATTATCTTTACTTTGTGACAGACCCTGACTGGAATTATTATTACGCAGTTACATGGGACGAGCACGTTCAGAATTGCAGAAAAGCGGGAATCCCCGGATATTGATAAAACTAAAGCCGTGTATGAAAATACACGGCTTTTTTATGTTGTTTTATTTATTGAAAACTCCTGAAAAATAGTAGCTGAACATTTCGTAGAAAATATTCAGAAACTTTACAATTGTTCTCAATGTTGCGTTTTCAATCCGGTCTATGAAATTTGTATCTCCTGCAGGCAAATTTTCGTTTTCGTAATCAGTGCCTGATGTGACGGCTTCTCCGTTTTTAAGGGTGAAGCTGAATGTTCTCTGTCCGAAAGGTGTTATTGAGCCTTTTGAAACATATGTAACGGTTGCGGTAAAGAGCTTGCCGTTTACGTTTTCGAACTCGCCCTCAATGGGGAATTCCATGATTTCGCCCGGCTGGAGATAACCCGCTTTTGACACGTCAACACTGATGTTCTGTCCGTTGAAGCTGACTGCAAGAATTTTGACTGAATCCTGAAGACACACGTTTTTAATTACAAACTTTGTATCGTTTTTATCTGCAAAGCCTTCAACTGAACTGTCAAACGAAGCGTGAACAGTATTTGACGGGTTTGAAGTGTAATGGAACTGCGGATAATCAGGCTCAGAATATACATTATCAAACTTATCGTTAAGAACACCGTTTATAATAATTTCTCTTGTGAAATCGTCTTTATAAACCATGCCGTGGAAAAGACCGCTTATAACCCATGTGTCATCAGGAAGATATGCAGTTGATAAATCGCATGTCATGTTTGGAGAAACTTTGTTTTTGCCACCCCAGGGATTTACCTGTGTGTATCCGTCGGGGAAACGTTTGCCGTAAGGTGCAACCGTAGCACCGGTTGAAGCATTAAGAGTAATAATTGCGTCTGAATTTTCACTCATGCCTGTAATAATCGGAATATCAGCACCTGCAACAATTGTAAGGTTCATGCCGTATTTGTCCTGACATTCCTGAAGCTTTTCGCCCATTGCGGGAAGAATTTCATAATGGAAACGGTCACATTTTTCAATAAGACCTGCGTGGATTGTTTCGTCAAGAAGCTGCGCCTTTGCACCTTCATAAAGTTCAGTGGGCATGAAATCCCAAAGACTGGGCCATGTGCCGATGTATTTTGCTGCAAGAGGAAGCAAAACATCATTTACAAGGTCGTCAAGGAAACCTAATTTTTCTGCCTTAAGAAGCCAGTCATAATCATCTTCCCACATGAAGCCGTGCTGAATGAAAGTAAGTATATCCTCTTCTCTGAAAGATAACTGACCTGTGAGCATATCGTAAGCGATGCCTGCACCGCCGATTGCGGGAATTGCCATAACGGCATTGTCAACGTCCTGCTTGTAGCCGTAAAGGTTAAGGTAAGTTGCAGTAACCTGACCGCCGTGGCTTAAAGAATAAATTTTTACTTTATCTTTGCCTGTGTAAGCCTTGACCTGCTGGATATATTCGT
>JAZSFV010000017.1:0-6035 GCA_045532395.1 Acutalibacteraceae bacterium | reverse complement strand
AAGGAGGTGCTTGATAATGGCAGCAAACAGCTATGAAACCATGTTGGTTTTCTCAGTTGCAAACGGTGAAGAAAGCGCAAAGGCTCTCTACGAAAAGTTTAAGGCTCTCATTGAAAAGAACGGCACAATCAACTCTGTAGATGAGTGGGGCACACGTAAGCTCGCTTATCTCATTGATGATGAAGCTGAAGGTTTCTATGTAGTAACAAACTTCTCTGCAGAACCCCAGTTCATCGCTGAACTCGACCGTCGTGCAAAAATTACTGATGGCGTACTTCGTATTCTCACAGTAAGAAAATAAGGATAACACGAAAGGAAAAGGTATTGAATTATGCTTAACAATGTTGTTCTTATGGGAAGACTTACCGCAGACCCCGAACTTCGTCAGACAGGTTCAGGCGTAGAGGTAACTTCTTTCTCCATCGCCATCGACAGAGCTTTCGTCCGTCAAGGTGAAGAACGCCAGACCGATTTCATCAATTGCGTTGCTTGGCGTCAGACAGCTAAGTTTATTTCTTCATATTTCCGCAAAGGTCAGATGATTGCCGTAACAGGTTCAATCCAGACAAGAAACTATGAAGATAAGAACGGCAACAAACGTGTAGCTACAGATGTAGTTGTTGCTACTGCAAGTTTCTGCGGTTCTAAAAACGAAACAGGTGCTGCTCCCGCTCAGAAAGACGGTATTCCCTATTCTACTCCTGCAACTTCTTACTCAACAGCAGTTGCATCAGATTTTGAAGAACTCCAGGGTGACGATGATCTTCCGTTCTGATTTTGGAACATCTAAATTTTTAAGGAGGTAAATCACATGGCTTACGATAAAGCACAGCGTCCTAACAGAAAGGGCCGTAAAAAGGTTTGCACTTTCTGTGTAGATAAGGCTACAGAAATCGATTACAAGGATATTGCAAAACTCGGCAAGTACACTTCCGACAGAGCTAAAATCCTCCCCAGAAGAGTAACAGGTACTTGTGCAAAGCACCAGAGAGAGCTCACAACAGCTATCAAACGTGCTCGTCAGGTTGCTCTTATGCCCTACACAGCAGACTGATTTTAATTTAAACAACTAATGCCTACCGATTTCGGTAGGCATTTTTGTTTTTATACAGATTTATTTCACATTATTATAAACTTCAAAACCGAATATTTCCACAACTATCCCCTCGTAAAACTCCTTGCCGTTTTCATAATCTTCAACTGTTGCCATGGTACGAACATCAGAGATTTTATAAAGAATCGCAGTATATTGCACTGTGCCGCCATCTTTCAATCGGATAGGTACGGGGAAAAGTAAAACCAAAGCTACAATAACACCAATAACAGTAATCCACTTCTTTTTCACAATAAAATCTCCTTTGATTTTCTCAACCCAAGCGTATCACAGATAATACATTTTGTCAAATAAAATCAAAAAACTCCCCTTGTATTTTCCAAGGGGAGCGCCCATTTTTGCAAAAGATATTTATATATAAATTATTTCACTTCAAATCCCCAGATATGTTTTGATTTGATTATTTCAGGGTTTACTACGGGGAACATAAGCTTCATTTTGCCGTCGGCGTTTTCTGTTCTGATTTCCAGGTCTTCGTTACCGAGAAGAGTCACTTTCCTATCAGGTGAATAAGAATAATCATCAAGCACAATTTCGCCGAAGGGATATTTTTTGATGAATACGTAATCGGCATCATCTTTTGTTGTATACCATACGTTTTCCTGCTTGCTGAACATAAGTCTGCGGCTTGCGTAAATGCCTTCACCATTGATTTTAAGCCAATCGCCGATTTCAAGAAGTCTTTCCTGCATGATAACAGGAATTGTGCCGTCTGCTGCAGGTCCCACATTGAGCAGGAAGTTACCGCCTTTACTTACAAGGTCAACAAGAGTTGTGATAAGTTCTTCGCCTGTAAGATAGTCTTCAAGCTGTTCAACTCTGTTAAAGCCGAATGAATGACCGATACCACGGCATTCTTCAAAATATCTGTCACAATCTGCGTCTTCAATTTTTCTGCCCGCTTCAATGAACCCGTATTCTGTTGTGAAGTTACCGCCCTGACGGCCTCTTGTTTCTTTACCCCAACGGTCGTTGGGAACAATAATATCTTTTACTGAACTTTCGTTATAAAGCCACTGTAAAAATTCAGTTGAGTGCCATACATCGCTGGTATGTTCCCATTCGCCGTCTGTAAAGAGAGTTGCAGGTTTATATTTTTCAACAAGCTCTTTAAGCATGGGAATAAGATGCTCTACGGCATATTCTTCAGGATTACGCAAATAAATAGGATTAAACCATTCGTAAACTGAATGATAAACACCAAATTTTACATCAGTTTTATCAAGTGCATCTTTAAGTTCCTGGCAGAAATCTCTGTGAGGGCCTACGTCAACGCTGTTCCAGTTCCATGCATAATCGCTTTTGAAAAGGCAGAAACCATCGTGATGCTTTGAAACAAGATTTATATATTTTGCACCTGCACGTTCAAAAAGGCTTGCCCATTCTTCTGCATCAAAAAGTTCTGCTTTGAAATCTTTTACAAAATCTTCGTATTTGAAGTTTTCACCATATGTCTTTTTATGGAAAGATGTGCTGGGCTCCCAACCCGTTGCAACCTGATGTCCGTACCATTCTGCATAATCTGTTCTTGAGCAGTATGCAGGCACAGAATAAAGCCCCCAATGAATGAAAATACCAAACTTTGCATCCTGAAACCACTGGGGCACAGGCCGTGAAGTTATAGACTCCCAATTCGCTTCATATTTCATTTTTGTCCACCTCGTAAATTATTTTCTATATATTAACAGAAAATATTCCTTATATCAAGTGTTTTATGCAAAATGATAATTTTCTTATTTCTTCTGTTTTTTTCGATTCTTTCTAACAAACTATACAAACGCGTGTAAGGGAGAAAAGAAAATTTTTGATAAACATGTTCAAAAAACACTTGAATTTTTATATCTTTTTTGATAATATAGATTTGTTAGACTGTGTCTATATGTTTTTAAAAGGAAAGGAAGGATAAAATGACCGAAAACAACGTACCTCTTTATCTTTTCCATCAGGGCAACAATGCAAAAGCTTACGAATTTTTAGGTTGCCATTTTGAAGGCGATAAATGCGTTTTCAGAGTGTGGGCGCCTAAAGCACGTGAAGTTTATCTTACGGGTGATTTCAACTCGTGGAATGAAACAAGCCTGCCCATGCAAAGAATAAGTCAGAACGGTGTTTGGGAAGTTATTATCGACAAACCGCAGATTTTTGACAATTATAAATACAGAATCGTCACTTCTGACGGCAGGGTGATTTTAAAGAGCGACCCTTATGGTTTCCACTTTGAAACACGCCCTCAGACAGCAACAAAAGTTTACGACATTGAGGGTTATGAGTGGCACGACGAAAAATGGCTTAAAAAGAGAAAAGAAACTTCCGTTTACACAAGTGCAGTAAACATTTACGAAGTAAATCTCGGCTCATGGAAGCAACACGCTGACGGAAACTTCCTCTCTTACAGAGAAATTGCAGACGAGCTTGTCAAATATGTCTGCGACATGGAATATACCCATATTGAACTTATGCCCGTAAACGAACATCCCTTTGACGGCTCATGGGGCTATCAGGCAACAGGTTATTTTGCTCCCACTTCACGTTACGGCGAGCCAAAAGATTTTATGTATCTTATTGACGAATGCCATAAAGCAGGAATCGGTGTTATTTTAGACTGGGTGCCTGCTCATTTCCCGAAAGATGCACACGGTCTTTATGAATTTGACGGACACGCCTGCTACGAATATGAAGACCCGAGAAAAGGTGAACACTATGGCTGGGGAACAAGAGTCTTTGACTACGGCAAAAGCGAAGTTCAGTCTTTCCTTATCTCAAGCGCTATGTTCTGGCTCGAGAAATATCACATAGACGGTTTGCGTGTTGATGCGGTGGCATCGATGCTTTACCTTGACTACGGCAGAGACAACGGCCAATGGATTGCCAACAAATATGGTGGCAACGAAAACCTTGAAGCAGTTGATTTTTTCAAGAAACTCAATCAGCAGATTTTCAAGGAATATTATGATGTTCTTGTTGTTGCAGAAGAAAGCACGGCATGGCCTCTGGTCACAAAGCCCACAAACGTAGGCGGGCTGGGCTTCAACTTCAAATGGAACATGGGCTGGATGAACGACTGTCTGAGATATTTTTCACTTAACGGTCTTTCAAGGAAATATAACCACAACTGCCTTACATTCTCTTTCTTCTACGCATTTTCCGAAAACTTTATACTTCCGATTTCGCATGACGAAGTTGTACACGGCAAATGCTCTCTTATCGGCAAAATGCCGGGAGAATATGACGAGAAATTTGCAGGTGTGCGTTCATTCATAGGTTATATGATGGCCCACCCCGGTAAAAAGCTGATGTTCATGGGTCAGGAATTCGGACAGTTCATTGAATGGAATTACGAAAACGGTCTTGACTGGTTGCTTCTTGATTATGAACGCCATGCTCAGCTTCAGAAATATTTCAGAGCAATCAACAAATTCTATAAAGACACTCCTGCTTTCTGGCAGATTGACTACAGTTGGGAAGGCTTCTACTGGATTTCAAGCGACGATGTTGATAACTCCGTTATCGCATTCGTAAGAAAAGACGAAAAAGAACGTGAAATTGTCTGCGTATGCAACTTCACTCCCGTAAGACGTGAAGATTATAAAATAGGCGTTCTTCGTTCAGGCACTTATGAAGTTCTTTTCAACTCTGACGATAAAGAATTCGGTGGTGAAGGACTCGGTACTCACGGGAAAATCAAATCCGTCAAGAAACCGTTACACTCATTTGAAAATTCAATCACACTTGACCTTCCCGGAAACAGCGTGATTTATTTAAAAGCACCAACAAAAAGAAACCCTAAAAATACAAAAAAAATCTTCTAAGGAGGAATAATTTATGCCCCGTAAAAAAGAATGTATCGCAATGCTTCTTGCCGGCGGACAGGGAAGCCGTCTCGGCATACTCACAAAAAACATTGCAAAACCTGCCGTACCCTATGGCGGTAAATATCGTATTATTGACTTCCCGCTTTCAAACTGTGTGAACTCAGGCATTGACACAGTTGGTGTTCTCACTCAGTATCAGCCCCTTGAACTTAACGATTATATCGGAAACGGTGAACCCTGGGACCTTGACAGAACTGACGGCGGCGTTCATATCCTCTCCCCTTATCAGCAGATTGAGGGAACATCATGGTACAAAGGTACCGCAAACGCTATTTATCAGAACATCAATTTCATTGATAAATATGACCCTGAGTATGTTGTTATACTTTCAGGTGACCATATTTACAAAATGGACTATAACAAAATGCTTCAGTATCACAAGCAAAAGAACGCAGCCTGCACTATCGCAATGCTTGAAGTTCCGTGGGAAGAAGCATCACGTTTCGGTCTCATGTTTGTAGACGATGACGGTAAAATCACTGCATTTGAAGAAAAACCCAAAGTTCCCAAATCAAACAAAGCATCAATGGGTGTTTATGTATTCACATGGTCAAAGCTCCGTGCTTACCTTATTGATGACGAAAATAAAGAAGGCTCAAGTAACGACTTCGGTAAAGACGTTATCCCTGCTATGCATGAAGCGGGCGAAGGTCTTTATGCTTACCTCTTTGACGGATATTGGAAAGACGTTGGTACAATTGATTCATTGTGGGAATCAAACCTTGACCTGCTCAATCCGAAGGTTGACCTTGACCTTAACGATGACGATTGGAAGATTTATTCACGCAACCCCATAGCTCCGCCTCATTATATTTCACCTACTGCACAGATTCAGAATTCACTTATTTCTGAAGGTTGTACAATTGAAGGCACCGTTGATTTCTCAATTCTTTTTGCAAACGTTACTATTGAAAAAGGCGCTGTTGTAAAAGTAGCGGCACCAATGGGAGAAATAGAATATAAAATATTAAAGATAGAAAAGTAGAAAAATAAGGAGAAGCTATAATAGCTTCTCTTTTAAGTTGGATTACCCAGCAGGGACGGTTCTT